>DAIQNS010000023.1:0-15548 GCA_036788315.1 Alteraurantiacibacter sp.
TTGTGGCCGGGCGTATGCATCGTGCATGAAGCATTCAGCGAAACCGAATTGCTCAAACTGAAGGGCCAGCATCCCGGCGCGCCCGTGGCCGCGCATCCCGAATGCCCGCCGCATATCATCGAGCATGCCGACATGGTCGGCTCGACCAGCGCGATCCTGAACTTTGCCAAGGATTTCCCCGGCAATACACTGATCGTGGCAACCGAGCCGCACATCATGCACCAGATGCAAAAGGCGCTGCCCGAGAAGACTTTCATCGGCGCGCCTGGCGCGGACGGCAACTGCAACTGCAATATCTGCCCGTATATGGCGCTCAACAATCTCGAAAAACTCTATCTGTGCCTGCGCGATCTGGAACCGCGCATCGAAATCGAGGAAAGCCTGCGCGCCGATGCCCAGCGCAGCCTTGACCGAATGCTGGAAATGGCCAGCGCAACGGTAGGCAAGGGCGATCTGGGACCGGTGGACGGGGATTGAGGTCGAAGCCTATGCTGATCATTGCGCGATATGGCCCGTAGCGTTCCTGTCAGCGGATTGCGACAATGGCTGATCCATCAGCTGGTCGCCAGTTTCTGGCTGCTGCCCATCATCGCGATCATCATGGCGCCGCTGGTGGCTTATGCCGGGTTCTGGCTCGATGCACCCTATGTCACGCCGTGGCTGGTCCGGCATGGCCTGTTTCCGGTCGTCTCGGCCGACACGGCGCAGGATTATGCGATTGCCGCCATGGGGCTCGATGCTGCTCTGCTGGCCTTGTATATCTCGATAACACTGATCGTGCTTACCTTGGCGACGGGCACTCTGGGCGTGCGGCTGGTTGATCGCTGGCTCGACAAATGGCTGATCCGCATTTCGC
Source organism: Alteraurantiacibacter sp. (assembly GCA_036788315.1). Classification (GTDB taxonomy): domain Bacteria; phylum Pseudomonadota; class Alphaproteobacteria; order Sphingomonadales; family Sphingomonadaceae; genus Alteraurantiacibacter. The sequence goes on from DAIQNS010000023.1 coordinate 857, forward strand.
TTTCCAGCCTCCTGTTCTGCCTTATCTACACAGCCGTGGTGCTCACGAAGATTGATCCAGCGGCAGCGCTGGAAGATCTGCCGCTCGGCTCGATCTGGGTTTCCTTCGTCCTGCAATTGATCAATCTGGGCATGCTGGCAATCGCCGTGAATGATCTGGGTCGCACGATGTTTGTCGATCGCTCGATTGCGCATCTGGGCTCGGATGCTGCCACGGGCGGGATCAGTATTCTTTCAGGCAAGCCCTATGCCGGCGCATGGCAGCAGCGGATCGATGCCCCGCGCGAGGGCTATGTCCAAGGGGTGGACCTTGCCGCGATTGCCGCAGTGGTTGGCGCGCATGCGCGGGTGCGGATCGTCGCAGCGCCCGGACAGCATGTGCTGCGCGAAGAGCCGCTCGTTCTTCTCGGCAAAGCCAATGACGGAACAGGCAAGATACGCGCAGCCATCCCCATCGGCGACTATCGCAGCAGCGCGCAGAACGCGGTTTTTCATATCCGCCTGCTCGTCGAGATCGGCGCGCGGGCACTAAGCCCGGGGATCAATGATTTTTACACTGCAATGGCCTGTGCCGACAAGCTGGCCTGCGCCATGTTGGGTCAGGAAGATAGCTGGATAGATGAAGGCGATGTCGCGCTTTCGGCGCAGTATCCTCATTTTGAACTGCCTGGACACGATTTTTTCAGCCTGTTTGCAGGGCCGCTTGATGCCTTTCGTCAGGCTGCCGCGCCCTACCCCGCTGTGGCGATCCGCATGATCGACAATTACGCCCGCGTTGCCGCGCTCACCAAGGCGCCGCAATTGCAGAGCTTCCTTGAAGATCAGGCACGCGCGCTCGCCGAGCATGCGGCATCGCGTGCTGAACGGGCAGCGGATGCCGCAGCGATTTCCAAAAGGATCGCGCAATGGTCCGATGTCGCCGGTGACGCGGCCGGCAATGCAGCAGGAACGATGAATGCACCCAAGCCGCGCTGATTTCGGCAATCGCGACGGCTCCTGCAACTATTCGGAGGTAGCGGCAGGCTGATCCTCATCGGCGGGAGCAGCGGCTTCGCCCTGCGCGCTCGCTTCGCCGCCGTCACTTTCCACGGCTTCGCCCTCACCCTCTGTGCGATCAGCGGCGGGCGCAATGCGGATTAGCGGCGCCTGCGAGCGCAATTCGTCGAGCGCGATCATCTCGTCGCTGATCGTGCCTTCGAGCACTTCGCCCGAAGCTGTGCGGGCATCGCTATCGTCAGGCGCGGCGACTTCATCCTCGCCGCATGCGCCAAGAAGCAGCACCGCGCCAAGGATCAGGGCGCGCTCGCGCCAGATCGGTTCTGCCCAAATCCGTCCTGCCATTTCTATCCCTTATCCTTCGGCCCGAGCGCATCGAGAAAATCGCCGCCGCGCCGGCGCATTGCCGTATCCCACTCATCCGGCGCAAGCCGCACGCCCAGCCGCGCCATGCTGGTGACACCGAAAGCGGCAATTCCGCAAGGGACAATGCCATTATAATGTGTGAGGTCAGGATCGAGATTGACCGCCAAGCCGTGCATCGTCACCCAGCGCCGTACGCGCACGCCGATCGCGCCGATCTTCGCCTCGCGCCCGTCGATATCTTTCGTCCATATACCTACCCGGTCGCACACCGCGAACGCCTCGATCCCGAAATCGGCGAGCGTGGCGATGACCCAGCTTTCCAGCCCGTGCACAAAGCGCCGCACATCGCGGCCGCGCTCGCGCAGATCGAGCAGCGCATAGGTCACCCGCTGTCCGGGGCCGTGATAGGTGTATTTTCCGCCGCGCCCTGTCTCCACGACATCAAAGCGCGCATCGACCAGATCGCTTGCCCGCGCGCTCGTCCCGGCGGTGTAGACAGCGGGATGCTCCAATTGCCAGATCAGTTCGCGTGCGCTGCCGTCCTGGATTGCGCTATTGCGCGCCTCCTGCGCGGCGAGCGCTTCGCGATAGGGCACCTGTACTGTCGAGGCGCGCCATTCGATAGCAGGATCGGCGGGGAAATCAGTGATCGACATGGGTTTTGGCCATTGCGTGCAAGTGGTGGCCCGGCCTATCTAGCATCAAAGTGAAAAGGGAATAGCCAGATGCGCGCAAAACTCGATATGGGCAAGGCATGGAATGATGCCACCGCGCTGCTGGCGCGCAACAAGGATGTGGTTTGGGTCATGGCCGGGATGTTCTTCTTCCTGCCGACCGCCATTGTGGGGATGGTTACCCCGCAGTCCGAACCCGTACCGCCGCCGCAGAACGCATCGCCCGAACAGGTCATCGACCAAATGGGCGCGCAATTGAGCGCCGTCTATGCCGATGTGTGGTGGATCATGATCCTTGGCGGCATTGTTCAGGCCATTGGCGTTCTTGCCTTGCTCACCTTGCTCACCGATCGCGGCCGCCCCACTGTCGGCGAAGCGCTCAAGACAGGCGCCGTGGGCGTGTTGAGCTATATCGGGGCGGAGGTGCTGTTCTATTTCGGGCTTGCGGCAATCATCGGGATTGTCGTTGGCGGCGGTTTTGCGGCCAATGCGGCAATTGGTGGCATTCTGGTCATACCAGCGCTGATTTTCCTCATCTATGCCTCGATCAAGATCTCGCTGCTCGCGCCGGTCATCGCGATCGAGAAGCAGCGCAATCCGATTGCCGCAATCTCGCGCTCATGGAAGCTGACCAAGGGCAATTCGCTGCGGATTTTTGCCTTTTACGTGCTGCTGCTGGTGGTGATTGTCGTGCTGTCGCTTATTGCCGGGCTTGTGCTGGGCCTGTTTGCGGCGATCGGCAAGAGCGTGGGGACGATCATCCTCGTGCTGGGCCAGGCTCTGATCAGCATGGCCTATACGACCGTGCTCGTGGCAGTGATGGCCTCGATCTATTATCAGCTATCAGGCGAGACGCGCGGCGCGGCCGAGGTCTTCGAATAGGCTCAGCGCGCGCGCTGCCAGCCCCAGGCAAGCACGCAGGGCGGGATATTCGCCCAGGCAAAGCCGGTCTCGACATGGGGAAAATGGCGCGCCGTCAAATCGCGCGCGGTGGCGCTGAACTGATAGGTCATGAATGCCCCGCCCTCACGCACGACCCGCGCCGTTGCCGCGACGATGGCCGGACCTACGCCTTCGGGCAAAGTCGAGAACGGGAGGCCCGAAAGCACATAATCGGCCTTTTCATGGCCGTGCGCAGCCACAATCGCCTCTACCTCAGCTGCTGACCCCAGAACCGCGGTAAATCTGCTGTCGCGAATGCTGCGCTTGAGATAATCAATATAAAGCGGATTGGTATCGATCACGATTAGCGAGGCGTCGGGCGCAAGGCGTTCAAGCACGGGACGGCAGAACGTGCCCACACCCGGGCCATATTCGACAAACAAGGAACAATTGGACCAATCGACCGGCTCGAGCATCGCATTGATGCAGAAGCGCGAGGACGGAATAATCGAGCCGACCATGCGCGGTTCTTCCAGAAACCCGCGGAAGAACACGCCTGCCGGACCCATTTTGGCTTTGACGCGCTGTTTCACGCGCGCCCACCGACGGGTGCGGACCAATTCGCCTTGCGACACAAACAATCTCCTTGGCGCCCCGATTTCAGCGCAGCCACGCTCCGGAGCAGATTTGTTACCCGCTTCGCAAACATGGCGGGCCAATGCAAGGGGCCATTGCTCGGGTGACCTTGCCTGTGAGGCAGTGAGCGGCGACGCGCTATAATATTTGTTCTACTGTTTCCTTGGGCCGGCATAGCCGCACGCCCCAGGAGGTTTCGACCGCCGCGTTCGATTTGCTCCCATGGCCTGTGCTTCGCCAAACAGGCGAACCGCCTAGCGCGGCGGCAATCATGCGCCAAGGTCACTTTTCCAGTTGTCATTGATAATCATTCGCAATAGAGGCGCTTCTGCAAATCAATCGCATTAGACGAGTCGCCGTACTCGTCGCAAAAGGGGGCTTACCTTGAATATCCTGCGCGCTTCTTTCCGCCTGTCGCTTCTGGCCGGTGTCAGCATGACCATGACAGCGCCCGCGCTTGCCGAAGGTCAAATTGACCGGGCAGGAGGATCTGATGAAATCATAGTGCGCGGCGACGTTCTGTACACCAATGAAGTCAATGCTTTGCGCTCCCCCACGCCGGTGCTCGACGTGCCGCAGAGCCTGACCATCATTACCGAGGAAGAAATGGCCCGGCGCGGGTTCACTTCGATCGGCCAGATCGTGGACTACACTCCGGGCGTGAACATGTCGCAAGGCGAAGGACACCGCGATGCGATCGTTTTCAGGGGCGTTCGCTCGACTGCGGATTTCTTCATCGACGGCGTGCGTGATGATGTGCAGTATTACCGCTCGCTCTACAATCTGGAGCAGGTGGAGATCCTGCGCGGCCCCAATGCGCTCCTGTTCGGGCGCGGGGGCACCGGCGGCATTCTCAACCGGGTGACCAAGAAGGGCGTACTGGGCGAGACCTTCGCCGGTGCGCGCGCTGCGGTCGACAGCTTTGGCGCTTACGACTTCCAGATCGATACCAATTTCACCGCTGGCGAGAATGCGGCGCTTCGCTTGAATGCGATGTATGAAAGCCTCGACAATCACCGCGATTTTTATGACGGCGAGAGGATCGGCATCAATCCGGCCGCCAAGCTCAAGCTCGGCGATGATACGGTGCTCGATCTTGCCTACGAGTTCATCGACCATGAGCGTTTCATCGATCGCGGCCTGCCCACGGGAAGCGACGGGCGGCCGGTCGAAGCGTTCAAGGACATTGTTTTCGCCGATCCGGAACTGAACTATGACGACCTTGAAGCGCACACTTTGCGCGCCGCCTTGCAGCACCGCTTCTCGGACAATCTGAAAGCCAATGTGAGCGCCTTCTACGGCGATTATGACAAGGTCTATTCCAACATCTTCATCGCCAGCTACGATCAGGCGAACACACCCGATCAGGTCAGGCTCGACGGGTATATCGATTCCACCTTCCGCGAAAATCTGATTCTTTCAGGTAATCTGGTTGGTGAAATCACCACCGGCGGGATAGGACACACCATCATTGCCGGGGCGGAGATCATCAGGACCTCTTCCGATCAGGACCGGTTCAATGATGTTTTCACCAATTCGGCAACCTTCTCTATCGCCCGCCCGATTGCCTTGAATGGCGGCGTGGGCACCAATGCTGCAGGCCAACCCACCAGCGTCGCCTTTTCGGCCCTCAATGATTTCACGCAGGTCGAAGTGGATGTCTTCTCCGCTTATCTGCAAGACGAGATTGCCATTGCCGACTGGCTGCGCCTTGTGGTCGGCGCACGGTTTGACAGTTTTGACATTGAGGTTTTCAACGTTGTCAATTCCGAAACCCGCACGCGCAGGGATGAAAAGGTCTCACCTCGCCTAGGCCTAATTGTCAAACCGCGCGAGAACATCTCGGTCTATGCCAGCTATTCGGAAAGCTTCCTGCCGCGTTCGGGCGAGCAGTTTACCGATATCAATGGTGATGCCGATGCGCTCGATCCCGATACTTTCAGCAATCTGGAAGCGGGCCTCAAGTGGGATTTCGAGCGCGGCCTGAGCCTGACCGCGGCGGTGTTCGAGATCGAGCAAAGCTCGCCGCAAGTCTCAGACAACAACGACGGCACGCTCGATGTGATCAATTCCAAAATTCGCGGCGCCGAGTTGCAATTGCAGGGCCAGCTGACCGACTTCTGGACCGTTTCGGCTGGCTACAGCTATCTCGATGGCGAGCAGGTCAACCGCACCGGGCCGACCGGCCTCAGAGTGCGCGAATTGCCCGAGCATATGGCATCCCTGTGGAACAATTTCACTGTCTCGGACCAGCTTGGCTTCGGGCTAGGCGTCACGCATCAAAGCAGCAGCTTTGCCAACAACAACAATAGCGCAGTCCTGCCCGCCTATACCCGCTTCGATGCAGCGGCCTATTACGACGTGAACGAAAACCTGCGGGTGCAGATCAATGTCGAGAATGTAACCGACGAGCTCTATTTCCCCAGCTCGCATTCCACGCATGACATTACCGTTGGCCGGCCGCTTAACGCGCGGCTGTCGGTGCAGGCCAAGATCTAGGGAAGCGTTCTAATCGCCTTGCGCTGCGCCATCGCTTTCAGGTGCGCGCAAGGCGGGCACTCTGGCGGCGGCGTCCTCGAGGTCGATACCGGGGGCAGGCGCTGCGCTGATGCGTTCGCGCCGTCGTATAACCCGGCCCGCGCGCTGGATCGCTTCGATCAGGCGCGGAAAAGTGCCGCAAGGGCACAAATTGCTGATCTCGGCGCGGATTTCCTCTTCGCTCGGGCTGGCATTGCGGCGCAGGAGCGCGGCAGCAGCGATAGCGATACCCGGTGTGCAAAATCCGCATTGGATCGCCTGCTCTGCCACCAGCGCCTGCTGAACGGGATGCGCACGATTGGGCGAAAGCCCCTCAATGGTGGTGATAAAGCGACCTTCCGCCTCGGCAATCGTGACCAGGCAGGAGCGCAAGGCTTCGCCGTCGACAAGCACCATGCATGCGCCGCAATCGCCCACGCCGCAGCCATATTTGGTGCCCGTCAGATTGGCCGCATCGCGCAATGCCCACAAGAGAGGCGTCTCGGGATCCATATCGAACAGGACGGGACGATCATTGACGGTCATGCGCGGCATGGCGCTCGCCTTAGCATGGGGTTAAGACGCTTGTCGCCACCGCTGTTGCGGCTTTTGCACTTGTGAGTGCAGCCAAATACGTCGACACGGCGCTTGTCCGGACTCCTCCCGAGCCGGATGCACGGCCATGACGGAGCCCTGATGACCACCACGCACGATGCCCAGCCGACGCCAGAAGCCGGCGCAGAAGCCGGCGCAGAGGCCGCAGCGGGCGCGGTGGCGGAAAACAGCCGCGCGCGTCTCATCACCGGGTCTATCCCCGGCCATCTGGTGAGCCAGACCGCGCCGGGAATAGTGGGCGTGCTCGCGACAATGTCCGTGGGCGTGATCGATGCCTATTTCATCGGCCAGCTCGGCAGCGATGAACTTGCCGCGATCAGCTTCATTTTCCCCGTCATCACCGCGCTTTCCAGCCTCGGCGTGGGCATCATGGTGGGCGTGTCGGCGGTCGTCAGCCGTGCGCTTGGCGAAGGCGAGGAAGCGCGCGCCAGAGGCCGGGCAAATCTGGGCATCCTTACCGGCGTGGCTGCCGGGTTGATCTTCGGCGCCACGCTCTATCTCACCCGCCAGCCGCTGTTCGCGCTGATGCAGGCAGAGCCGCAGGTGCTGGTCCTGATAGAGGAGTATATCCGCCCCTTTGCCATGGTCTTCCCGCTTCTGCTGATCATGATGGCGGTAAACGGGGTCTTGCGCGGCCAGGGCCTTGCAAAAAGTTCCACGCTCGTTCTGCTGGCCTATGCAGCGGTGAATTGGGTGCTCGATCCGATCTTCATCACCGGGATCGGCAGCTTCGAAGGCTTCGGCATGGCCGGCGCCGCCTATGCCACGGGCTGCGGCTGGGTCGTTGCATTGATGACCGCTTTTGCCTTGCTTGCTCGTGGAGAAATCCGCTTCAATCCCGGGGCGCTGCGCGGCAGGCGCTGGGGCGTGGGGCTGCGCGCGCTATTGAAAGTCGCAATCCCGGCAAGTTTCACCAATTCGATCAGCCCGGCGGCGATGGCGGTGCTAACCGGACTTGTCGCGGCTGAAAGCCAGTCGGCGGTTGCCGGCTTCGGAGCGGGCGGGCGCATTCAGGCGATTGCGCTTGTGCCGCTGCTTGCACTGTCAGGTTCGATCGGGGCAATCGTGGGGCAGAACTGGGGCGCGCGCCTTTACGACCGCGCATATCGCGCGATCTGGCAAGCGAGCCTCTTCTGCCTAGCCTACGGGCTGCTTTCGGCAGTGGCGCTGTATGCGCTGTGCTGGTGGTTTGCCGGGCTTTTCAGCGACGAGCCGGCCGTGATTGCCGCCACCGCCCGCTACCTGCAAATCTCGGTCTGGGGCTATGCGGGCTTTGGCGTGCTTATCATGATTAACGGCGCGCTCAATGCCGTCGACCGCGCCAATACCGCGCTTGTCCTCTCACTTGCGCGCGTGTTTCTCGTTATGCTGCCGTTTGCCTTGTTTATGCGGCCGACATGGGGCGCAGAAGCGATCTTCAGCGCCGAATTGATCGCCAATTTGCTTGGCGGCGTGGTCGCAGCGGCGATTGGCTGGCGCGTTTTCAGGAAAGCCGCGCGCTAATCAAGCGGCCGCCCGGTTCCGAAAAACAGCGCCTGCGAAATCGCCGCGCGCACTGTGTCTTCCTGAAAAGGCTTGGTGATGAGATAGGTCGGCTCAGGCCGATCACCGGTCAAAAGACGCTCGGGATAAGCGGTAATGAAAATCACCGGCATGGTGGAGGTCGCCAGAATATCATCGACCGCATCGAGGCCCGATGAGCCGTCGGCGAGCTGGATATCGGCCAGCACAAGGCCTGGCGTCGCTTCGGCAACCACTTCCTGCGCCTGTGTTCGGGTGGCCGCCGTCCCGCAAATTTCGTGGCCGAGCGAGCGAACCAGATCTTCCAATTGCATCGAGATAAGCGGTTCGTCCTCGATGATCAGGACGCTTGTCGCGCTCTCGCGCTCGATATCCTCGATTGCCTCGCGCACCAGCGCGGCAACTTCGTCGTCACTGGTGCCGATAATCGCGCCTGCATCGGCAAGGCTGAAATCCTCCACCGTGGTCAGCAAAAGCGCCTGCCGACTTTTCGGAGTGATCCGCTCAAGCGTAGCCTGCGCTCCGACTTCGCGCTGGTCGCCGCTTCCGGCTTCTGCTCCCACTTCGACGTTGGCGCTGCTCCAGATCTGGGTAAAGGCGCGGTACAGTGGGACACGTCCACCACGCAGGCTGTCAGCAAGTTGATCATCGGACAAGGCAGCCTCCAGCGTTGCCTGCACGAACGCATCCCCGGCGGCCTGCGATCCGGTCAAGGCGCGCGCATAGCGACGCAAAAAAGGCAAATGGCCAGCAATCTCGGCTCCGACGGACATGCAGTTTTCCTTCTTTTCAATTTTTTCCACGCCCCCTCCGCGAAGGGTGTCAGCGGCTCAACGCGTTCGCCATGGGCTTGTTCCGAGAGCCATGCAAGACCGTGCGCGAAGCGACACGCGGTGAAATTGGCAAGAAAATCCAAAAAAAGAAGAACTGCGGGAACCGCTTCTCTCGGCGAGCATTTAGAAGCTATCACCGCCCGAGACCCCCCCTCCCGTCCAAACGGCCGGTGATACGATCCCGAAGGCCTTCGCTTCCCCACTGGGGGAGCGGAGGCCTTTTTTTATGTTTAGCGCAATTTCATGCTATATGCGAGCTACAGCGCATCGCGCAGGCGCGCGAACAGCCCGATGCTGCTCTCGCCGATCAGGACGGTGACCAGTTGATCGGCATCGTATGGCTTTTCGAAAACCGGCCCCATGCCGGCAATATCCTCTGGAATATCCTGAGGCGTGCCGGTCGAGAAAACGATCCGCGGCAATTTCGTGCCAAGCAGGCCGATCAATTCGGCAATCGCCCAGCCATCATCGCGGTCGCCCAGATGGACATCGAGAATAACAGCGGTCGGACCCGCGCCTTTTTCCAGGGCATCGACAGCAGCTTTCATGGTCGAACATATCTGCACCTCGCCCGCGCCGCCACGCAGCAAGGCATCCTCGAGTGCCAATGCCAGCACGGGATCATCCTCGACCAGCAGGACGCGCTGCAAGCTTGCAGGTCTGGGCGCGGCCTCCTCTGACTCAGCCGCATCTGTGCCCTTGAGTTTTCTGGCCGCTTTTCCCGGAATGCTGGATAATTTGTCGACCAGTTTGTTCATGGCACTCTCAAAGCGGGCGGGTGTAAAGGCGGTATTCGCGATTACGGGTAGAGTTGATCGCGTCCGCAATAGCGATCATCCCCTTGTTGTCGTCCAGTATCCAGCCGATTTCGGCACGCTTGGCATTGTGATGCATCACTGCATACTGGCGAATATACTCGATCATTCTGAAGGCCAGCTGAGTAGAAAGACGAGTATTCTGGAATTCGCGCCGCACGCCCATCAAGGGAACGCGGAAATCCGCTGTCCCGGGATTGCGCAGCCAGCGCAAGAGACGCAACCAGTTGAATGGGAACAAGCGCCCGTTCATTGGTTTAAGGACTGCGTTCACATCAGGCATAGACAACATGAAAGCTACCGGACGGCCATCAAGTTCCGCGATCATGTTGGCATTTTCCAATGCGAGGGCCTTGAGCTTCTTCGCGCCGTACCGGATCTCCTCCTCGGTGAACGGCACAAAGCCCCAATTGCCTGACCACGCATCGTTGAGGATTTCGATGCAAATCTCCGCTTCCTCGACAAAGCGCGCTTTCACGATCGGGCGCACGGTAATCCGATCATTCTTCTCCCCCGAGGCGATAATTCGGTCGATCAGCTTGCCAAAGCCCACTTGCACATCGAGTTCATAAGTAAACAAAGACTTCGCCTTGGTGTAGCCTGCGCCTTCGACCCAGGCTTCGTATTCGGCCTTGTTGTGGCCCATCATCAGCATCGGCGCATGGTCATGCCCCTTGACCAGTAGGCCCGGTTCCTCCCAGATCGACATGCTGATCGGGGCAAGAACGCGGGTCATGCCCTCATCGCGCAGCCATTGCTCGGCGCGCGCGATCAGCGCCTTGGCGACGGCTTCATCCTCCGCTTCGAACAAGCCCCAATTGCCCGTGCCCGGCCCCATGCCCTGCTCTGGCGGCTGTTTGAGAGCAAGCTCGTCAATGTGCGCGCTGATGCGGCCAACCACGCGGCCCGCGCGCTTTGCGAGGAAATACTGTACGCGTGCGTGATCGTGAAACGGGTTCTTGCCCGGAGTCAGCAGTTCTTTCACTTCCATCCGCAGCGGCGGCACCCAATGGGGCGTATCGGCATTGATCCGGTACGCCACTTCGATGAAGGCTTGCAGCTCCCTCTTGTCGGAAACAGGAGTAATCTCTATTTGATCGGCCACGCAAAAAGCCCGCTATGTCGTTCATGGAGAGTTCGCTCTCGCTGCGCTATGGGTGGGATGTCAAGCGCGGGCCTCTTTCGCTAAAGCGGATTATCGGCGGGCCAGCGCATCCAGTAAGGACAAAGGGCAAGCGATGAACGCGGGCACAGCCATCGACACGAGCGCACGGACCCCGGTGGCCCCGGAGCGGCGCGTGCTCGCGCAAATTCCCGACGACAAGGCCATGCTGCGTGCTGCCGCCGAACTGACGCGCGATATCAACATTGCTCGTCCGGAGATTTACTGGCCCGACATGATCGGCTCCGCGCTGGTGGGCTATGGCCTGCTGGCGGGCGCACTCCTGCTAGAGGGCTGGATGGCTTGGGCTTGCGGGCTTCTGGCCGTTTTCCCGCTCTACCGCGCCCTGCTCTTCATCCACGAGATCAGCCATCTCCACCGCGATGCGCTTCCCGGTTTCCGTGCCGCATGGAACTTTCTGGTCGGCATCCCGATGCTCACCCCGAGCCTGATGTATGAAGGCGTACACACTCTGCACCATGCGCGCACACGCTACGGTACACTTGAAGACCCCGAATATATGCCGCTCGCGCTGATGAAGCCTTGGAGTCTGCCTCTTTTCGTGCTGGTTGCAGCACTCGCGCCTGTCGCGCTGATCATCCGCTGGGCCGTGCTCGCGCCGCTGGGCCTCATCATTCCCCCCTTGCGGCGCCTCGCATGGGAGCGGCTGAGCGCGCTCTCGATCAATCCCGAATTCCGCCGCCGTCCCGCCGAAGGGTCTGCCGCCAAGCGGTTCTTCTGGCAATCGGTGGGCGCAAGTGTCTGGGCGCTGGCCATCATGGCGCTAGTCATCGGCTATGGCGCATGGCGCGAGCTGGCGATTGCCATGGCGGTGTTCTCCGCTGTTGCGGTGTTCAACCAGTTGCGCACGCTGGTCGCGCATCTGTGGGAGAACGAGGGCGAGGCGATGACGGTCACCGCGCAATATCTGGACTCGGTCAATGTCCCTCCGCCCTCGCCGCTTGCCGGGTTCTGGGCGCCAGTGGGATTGCGCTATCACGCGCTGCATCATCTGATCCCTTCGATGCCGTACCATTCGCTCGCCGAAGCGCACCGGCGGATTTCCGCCGAACTCGGCCCCGAGGGCACTTTTTCGCAGGCCAGTCACAAGGGCCTTATTCCGCTGGTCGGAAAGATTGCCCGAAGCACCATGGGAAGCGGCACCAGGACCGCGGGCTAACCGCCTATTCTTCGGTGCGCACCAGCACCGTCTCGCCCACGAACAGGAACAGGAAAAACGGCGCCCACGCCGCCAGAAGCGGCGGATAACCGCCGAAACTGCCCATCGCAAGCGCAGCGTTATCGACCACGAAATAGGCAAAGCCCAAGGCCATGCCGATCACTGCGCGCGCGAACAGATGGCCTGAGCGTGCAAGCCCGAAACCGGCCACCGCGCCGAGGAGCGGCATGAGGATCGCGGACAGCGGCCCGGAAATCTTGTGCCACCACTTCGCTTCCAGTTCCGATGTCCGGCGGCCCGCTGACTGAAGCGCGGCGATACTTTCCGAAAGCTCGGCGAGCGGCTGCGCATCGGGATCGACCCGGCGCAGTTCCACTTGCCCCAGCGTCACGCCTTCAGCGATCACCGGATTGCCTTCAAGCTCCTGCGCGCGGGCAGAAGCAACATCGAATGCGCGGGCGCTTTCCAGTCGCCAGCCCGGCGCAGCATAAGTGGCACGCTCGGCGCGGATCTGCCGCACGATCATACCCCCCTCGTCGCGCTCGTAGAACGAAACGCCGGTCATTACGAAATTCTCGCCCTTGCCCGACAGTGTTGAAGCCAAAAGCACATCCATCCCGTCATTGAGATAGACATTGGCGCGCGCTGCGGGATCAAGTGGCACGTTCCCGTAATCGACCGATTCCCAGGCTTTCATAGTAGCCGTCGCCCGCGTCACGACGCGCTCGTTGAAGGCAAACGACACTGCGGCCAGTACAGTCGCGGTGAGAAGCAGCGGTGCAAGGATCTGATGCGCGGAAAGCCCCGCCGCCTTCATCGCCACCACTTCGCTGTTCTGGTTGAGCCCGGCCAGCGTGATGATCGTGGCGAGCAGCACTGAATAGGGCACGAAACGCGCGATCAGCTGGGGGATGCGCAGCGAGGCATATTGCAAAACCTCGCCCTGGCCGTTGCCTTCCATCGCAAGAATATCGCCCGTCTTGCCCAAGAGATCGAGCATCAGAAGCACGACCACCAGCATTACGAGCACCGCAAGGATGCGCAGGACAAAAGTCTTTGCGAGATAAATAGTCAAACGGCGCGAAGGGAAGAAATCAAACAGCATCGGGCACTCCCTCGGCCTCCTGCGGCGAAACCTTGCGGCTTGATCGCGGCTCGCGGATGATGAGCTTCTTGAGCGCTTTCATGAGCTTGGCAAAGCCACTTTCGAGGAAGCCGATAGCCTGACCGCCGGGCACCAATGCGACCTGATAATACATCCAGCCTATCAGCACAAAAAGCACTGCAAAAGGGCCCCAGAGCGAGAGGAACGGATCGACCCGCCCGATCTCGGCAAGCTCGGCCCCGTATTGGTTGATCTTGTGATACGAGACCACAACGACAATTGAGACAAATACCCCCAACGCCGAGCTCGAGCGCTTGGGCGGAATGGCCAGTGCAACCGCGAGAAAGGGCAGCATCATCATCATGACCACTTCAACCATGCGAAAATTGAAATTGGCCTGACTGCCCGCGCGCTCCTCCGCGCTGCTGTCGGGGCTCCAGCCGATTTCCAGCAGTTCGGGCAGGATATATTCGCGTTCATCATCGCCGCCGCGATCGCGGAAAGCTTCAATGGCAGGCAGGTCGATGGGCAGATCATGTTGGCTGAAGCTGAGCACGCGCGGGCTGCCCTCGGCAACATCATGCACGATTGTTCCGTCGACCAGCCGCAGGATAATGGTGTTGCGGTCTTCGCGGTTAGCCAGAAACCGTCCCTCGCGCGCGGAGATCGAAAGCACTTGCCCGTCATCGTCCGCCAACCGGGCGAATATGCCCATCAACTGGCGCCCCTCGTCGCGGCTTTCCTCGATCCGCAAAGCAACCCGGTTCTCGATCGAATTGAATTCACCCACCTTGATCGAAGCGCCCAGCGCGCCCGATCGCAGCTCGAATTCCAGCTCCTCATAGGCAAAGCGCGCCTGCGGCTGAATGAAACCGACAATCGCAAAATTGAGAAGGACCAGCGCGCCCGTGATCATGAATGGCACCCGCAAAAGCCGCGTATACGACCAGCCCACCGCGCGCATGACATCCAGTTCGGAGGACAGCGCGAGTTTGCGAAAGGCAAGCAGGATGCCGAGCATCAGGCCCAGCGGGATGGCAAGGCCGGCATATTCGGGCACCAGATTGACCAGCATCCGGAAAACCACGCCAATAGGCCCGCCTTCAGTGCTGACAAATTCAAACAGGCGGAGCATTTTTTCAAGCAGCAGCAGGCTGGCAGCGAGCACAAAAACGCCGATCATCGGCACTATCGTGAGCCGGAAGATATATCGATCAGCAGCGGTGATGAAACGAGACAAGGGCCTGGCCGGTGGGTCCGAAGTTGAAATGCTTTGTTGCACCTAGGCCTTAGCGACAAATTACCCGCCGGTCATGCCCTCATCGCGGGCTTTTCACGTAACCGTCCCGTCAGGCCTTTTCGAGCGTGCATTGTAGCGGGTGCTGGTTTTC
>DAIQNS010000024.1:0-14620 GCA_036788315.1 Alteraurantiacibacter sp.
GGCGATAAATACCATGTTCACGCCTTCGAGTGTGCGCTCGATCTCGGAGACGGTTTCTTCTGCCGCCGCACGCCCGACTTCGGGCCGCGAGCCTGCACCAAGCCCTTGGGTGATTTCCGGGCCAAGCTGGATGCGATGTTCTGCCGCTGCGTTGTTCAGCGCCTGGGCATCGGTGTTCGCGACAATGAAATCGACGCCTTCGATGTCAGCGCCGATCATGTTGGCGATGGCATTTCCGCCCGCTCCGCCAACTCCGATAACGGTAATACGGGGACGCAGTTCTTCCACTGCAGGCGGGCCGATATTGATGCTCATTCCAAATACTCCTCAAGAGACCTTGGCAGTCTCCGGCTGGTCCTTGTGCCACAAAGCGAAAAGTTGCGTTATCGGTTGCGTGACGCTTTCCACAACTGCGGCGGTAGTGCTTATTGTCGGCACGTCAGAAATATTCCCGCGCAGCGCGCCAGATGCGCAAAATATCGGCAATCGGGCCGGGGCGACTCGTTGTGGTGTAGCGCGAGCCGATATGGCGGATATCGACCGGATCGTCAGCAGCATACATCGCAAGGCCCGTCAACGTGGCAAAGCCCGGCACCGAATGCGCTTCCGGCAAGCCTTTGAGTGCGGGCGGACGGCCAATGCGTACCGGCGTTCCCAAAACGCTTTGCGTATAATCGGCAAGACCGGGCAATTCCGCGCCGCCGCCCGTCACCACGACTTGCCGCGAACGCGCGCCCTTGTTCGCGGAAAAGCCCATCGCATCGAGGCTGCGGCCCACTTCGCGCATCAATTCGTCAAGCTCGCCCGTGATCACCGAAATCAGCTCCGCGCGCGGCACCTGTCCGCGGTCATCGGCGCCCCGCGCAACCGGCCCGGCGGGTTCTTCCCCCGGCCCGAGAACGGCAATCATCTCGCGATGATCGGTGCGGCTGGCTATCGCGGAGCCATGCTTGCACTTGAGGCGCTCTGCCTGGAAGCGCTTGATCCCGAAGGAGGAAGCGATGGCATCCGAGATATCCGCCGAACCGCGCGCAATCGCTGTCAGCCCGACGAGCATGCCGCCTGCATAAACCGCCACATTGGTAACCTCGCCGCCCATTTCGATCAGCGCAACGCCCAGATCGCGCTCCTCATCGCTGAGGCAGGCATAGCCCGAGGCCAAGGGCGCGGCGACCACGCCTTCGACCTGTAGATGCGCGCGCTGCACGGCTTCTGTCAGGTTGCGGATCGGCGCGCCATCGGCAAGCATCACGTGAATATCGACGCCGAGCCGCTCGGCATGCAGCCCCTTGGGATTGGCCACACCGTCCGCGCCATCGAGAAAATAGCACGCAGGCTGCGCATGCAGCACCGTGCGCCCATCGGGTTGCAAAGTGCCTTGCGCAGCGAGCAGCAACTGCTCGATATCCGCCTCCTCGACCCGGCGCCCGCCAATGGCGATTTCGATCGGGCGGATTTCGCTCGACAGGCCCGCGCCCGAAACTCCGATCCACACTTTCTCGACGCTCGCGCCGGCCATTTTCTCGGCCTTCTCGAGCGCATCGCGCACCGCATAGGTGGCTGCGTCCATATCGGTCACATAGCCGCGCTTGATGCCGCCGGACTGGCGGTTGCCGCTGCCCAGCACCTGCAATTCGCCGCTCTCGGTAATGCCCACGATAATCGCGGAAATATGGAACGAGCCAATATTGATTGCCCCGATCAGGCGGGCGATACGTGGCTGGCTGGCCATCAGATTTCCTCCCTCATGTCCATTTCGCGCGCCTGCGCCGAGCCGGGCTTGCTCATGTACATGCGCGGCGCATTGCGCAGATCGAAACTGGCGACCTCGCCGCCGATCAACTGGTGCACGCCGTCCGCCCTTGCAAAGCTGATCAGCGCGGCTGCGGAACGCTCGGCCCCTTCAGGAAGGGCAAGCTTCTGCCCGGTGCGAAAGGTGAGATCCCAGCGGCGATTGCCTATCCATTCCGCGCCCGTCACCTGCCGCCGCAAGGCAGGAGCTGCGTCGAGCAGGCGCGACAGGGCCTCGACCTGTCCCTGCGCGCCCGGCCCTTCGATAAGCAGGCGGCCCTCGGCAGCTTCGGCGGTCACCGGCTCAAGCTCGATACCCGTGGCATCGATCAGCATCAGGCGCTCCCCGCGCGCCAGCACGGCATGCGGCTCGCGTTCGACGATATCGATCACCAGGACATCGGGCAATTGCCGCGCGACGCGCGCATCCTGCACCCATGGCAAAGTCAGCAGATCCGCACGCAAGGCCTCAATCTCCAGCTGCGTCATCGCGAGATCGCGGCTGCCCAGCGCGCGCTCATACACGCGCATCTCATTCATCTGCGCGACCCCGCGCACTTCGACATGGCGCACCGCGAACCCGGCATTGGTGGCAATCTGCGCCATCCGGTCGGACGCAAGCATGGTCGCGCCCGAGATGCTGGCCAGAAACCAGGCAAAAGCGATCACCCCGGCAAGGATCAACACGAGAAAGGCGCGGTGCAGCTGTTCATCGCTGAACGGCAGCATCCCGAGCGCCCGGCCGAGAAAGGATCGCCCCTGCGAAGTCGCGCTGCGCACCTTGTTGCGCGTATCGACGGCACGCTGCTGACGGCGCACGCCTTTCACATTGCGGCTGACCCTTTGCGCCATCAGCTGCCTCTTGCTTTCGCGCGGGCAAGCGCATCGGCAACGAGCATTTCACACAGGTCAGGATAGGAGATGCCGCAATGCTGCGCCTGTTCGGGAACGAGGCTGAGCGGGGTCATGCCCGGCTGCGTATTGGTCTCTAGCACGAACAGCCCTTCAGCCCCGCGCTCATCATCCCAGCGAAAATCGGTGCGGCTGGTGCCATGACAGCCGAGCACCTTGTGCGCACGCAGCGCAAATTGCTCGCACAAAATCGCGATCTCATCAGGCAGCTGTGCTGGAAAAACATGCGTGGTTTTGCCGTCGGTATATTTGTTCTCGTAATCGTAAAAACCGCTCGCCACGATCAGTTCGGTCACGCCCAGCGCGCGCGCGCCATCGGCGGTGTCGATCACGGCGGCGGTTAATTCACGCCCGCGAATGAACGGCTCGGCCAGAAGCTCGGGAAATTGCTGCCATGGCCCCTTGGCCTCGGCACTGATCGGATTGCCGCAATTGCTCTGGTTGGTCACAATCGCAACGCCCACGGAGGAGCCTTCGTTGACAGGCTTCAAGACATAGGGTCGCGCGATCGGATCGCCCTTGAAAAGCTCGGCGCTTTTCACGATCCGCCCGCCGGGCATCGGAATGCCGTGCGGGATCAACGCCTGCTTGGTCAGTTGCTTGTCGATCGCGACGACCGAAGTGGCGAGGCCCGAATGCGTGTAGGGGATGCCCATCAGGTCGAGCATGCCCTGCACTGTGCCATCTTCTCCGGGCACGCCGTGAAGCGCGTTGAACACCACATCGGGCTTTGCTGCGGCGATCTTGGCCGCAACATCGCGGCCCATATCGAGCCGGGTCACGCGGTGGCCCTTACTCTCAAGCGCGTCGGCCACGCCCTTGCCCGAGGACAGCGAGACTTCGCGCTCATTCGCCCAGCCGCCCATCAGGACGAGGATGTGCAGATCAGCAGGCAAGCTCATGGCCGGCCCACCCGCTGGATTTCCCATTCCAGCGTCACGCCCGTTTTCTCCGCCACACGGCGGCGCACTTCTTCGCCCAGCCCTTCGATATCCGTGCTGGTCGCCTCACCAGTGTTGATCAGGAAATTGGTATGTTTTTCGGAAACTTGCGCCCCGCCCATCGTAAATCCCCGGCATCCTGCCTGATCGACCAATTGCCACGCCTTCGCGCCAACCGGATTCTTGAAAGTGGAGCCGCCGGTCTTGGTGCGCAATGGCTGCGATTTCTCGCGTTCTTCGCCGATCCGGTCCATTTCCGCGCCGATTGCCACAGGATCGCCCGGAACGCCCCGGAAGCGCGCGGCCGTGACGATGGCACCATCGGGCAGGCGCGAATGGCGGTAGGAATAATCAAGATCCTTTACCGGCAAATTCACGCAGGCCCCGCCAGGCAGCACCACATCGCAATCGACCAGAATATCGGCAACTTCGCGCCCGTAAGCGCCGCCGTTCATCCGCACGAAGCCGCCGACCGTGCCGGGAATGCCGCGCAGGAATTCCAGCCCTGCAATTCCGGCATCGCGCGCGGTGCTCGCCACCAGAATGCCCGGCGCGCCGCCGCCGCATTCGATCACATTGTCGCGCTTGACTTCGACTGTCGAGAAAGCCTTGCCGAGCCGCACGACCACGCCCGGCACTCCGCCGTCGCGGATAATGAGATTAGAGCCGAGGCCCAGGGCCATGATCGGCGTGCCCTCCTCCATCGCGGTCAGGAAACTGATGAGATCTTCCATATCGGCAGGCTCGAATAGCCAGTCCGCTGCGCCTCCGCTCTTGAACCAGACCAGCTTGGCCAGCGGCGCGTTCTGCTTGAGCGACCCGCGCACTTCGCGCGGCACTCGCCCGGTTGCATCTGCGGCCCTTGCATATCAGGCCGCTCCCTTGCCGGAATGCAGACGCGCGGCATCGCCTGCCAGATTGGCGGCCCATCTGGTGATATCGCCTGCGCCCATGCACACCACCAGATCATCGGGCTGCACAATGCCCGCGATGGCGCTCACAAAATCATCGTAGCCAGCGAGCGTTTCGGCATGGCGATGGCCGCGTGCCTTCAGCCCGGCGACCAGAGCCTCGGCATCGGCGCCCGCAATCGGCTCTTCCCCGGCAGCATAGACCGGCGCGGCAAACACCACATCGGCATCGCCAAAGGCGTTCTGGAAATCTTCCATCAGATCGCGCAGCCTCGTAAAGCGATGCGGCTGATGGATCGCAATCACCCGGCCTTTCGCGGCATCACGCGCAGCCGAAAGGACCGCGCGGATTTCCACCGGATGATGCGCGTAATCGTCAATCACGCGTGCGCTCGCCCCGCCCGCCAGCGCAATATCGCCGACATGGGTGAAGCGCCGCCGCACGCCGCCAAACCGGGCAAAGCCGGTGCGGATCGTTTCATCCGCGCAGTCCATTTCCACTGCCACCGCAATCGCCGCGAGTGCGTTCTGGACATTGTGCCTGCCGGGCATCGGCAGGACAATATCGGCAATCCGGCGCGCGGTACCCTCGCGGCTGCGCAACACGGCATCGAAGCGCGAGGCGCTGCCTTCAGGCACGATATTTTCGGCGGTCACATCGGCATGCGCGGAAAAGCCATATGTGATCACCCGGCGATCTCGCACCTTGGCGATGACATTCTGCACCTCGGGATGATCGACACACAGCACCGCCGCGCCATAAAAAGGCACATTCTCGATGAACTGGACGAAAGCTTCCTTCACCGCATCGAAGCTGCCGTAATGGTCGAGATGTTCGGGATCGATATTGGTGACGACCGCAATCGTCCCGTCGAGCCGCAGGAAACTGCCGTCGCTCTCGTCGGCCTCCACCACCATCCAGTCGGAATCGCCCCCGCCAGCATCGAGCAGCGCGGCGACCATGCTCGTGGTCGTAGTCTTGCCATGTGTTCCGGCGATGGCCACCGTGCTTTTCAAACGCATCAGCTCAGCGAGCATTTCCGCGCGCCGCACCACCGGAATGCGCAATTCGAGCGCAGCAGCGACTTCGGGATTGGTGCGCTTGACCGCGGTGCTGGTGACAACCACCGCCGCGCGGTCATCCTCCGGCCCGAGATTGGCCGCATCATGGCCGATATGCACCGTAATCCCACGCGCGCGCAGCCGCTCGACGCTCGCGCTCTCGGCAAGATCGCTGCCTTGCACGCGGTATCCCAGATTGGCCATGACCTCGGCAATGCCCGACATGCCGATGCCGCCGATGCCGACAAAGTGAATGACGCCAATATCGGTGCCGACCGCTTTCATCAGGGGCGGTCCTTGCTCGCGCCATGCGCGGCGGGCGCGCCCTGTCTTGCCGACATCGCGCCCTTCATCGCGCCTACGCGGATCACGTCCTGAATGCCCGCTCCACCGAAGCTTTCAACGAGGTCGGCGAGATCTTCTGCCGCCTTGGGCCGCCCGCAATTCCATGCGGCATGCGCTGCTGTCGCCAGCGTTTCGGGGTGCTGCGCCATCGCGTTGATCTGCTTGGCAAGTTCTTTGCCGGTGAATTTCAGCTGCCGGATCGCGCGCGCGCCACCCGCTTTCACCATTTCGCGCGTGTTCGCGGCCTGGTGATCGTCGGTCGCAATCGGCAAGGGCACGAGAATCGCGGGCCGGCCCACCGCGGTAAGCTCGGCAATGGTCGAGGCGCCCGCGCGCCCGATGAACAGATGCGCATCGGAGAGCCGCGCCGCCATGTCCTCGAAATAGGTTGCCAGCTCGGCGGGAATGTCATGCGTCGCATAGCGCTTGCGCACCGCTTCGATATCTTCCGGGCGACATTGCTGCGTGACCTGCAAACGGCTGCGCAGCGCAGGCGCGAGCATGGAGAGGCCATCGGGCACAATATCCGAGAGCACGCTTGCGCCCTGACTGCCGCCGGTCACAAGCACGCGGAACAGGCCTTCTTCGGTAAAGGCGGGAAACGGTTCATCGCGCAAGGAGAGCACGCCCGGTCGCACCGGATTGCCCACCAGATGCACCTTGTGCGCATGCTTGCCCTTGAGCCGCTCGACCTCGGGATAGCTGGTGGCAATGGCATTGACCCGGCCGGAAAGGAGGCGATTGACGCGGCCCAGAACGGCGTTCTGTTCGTGAATGACGCTGGGCACGCCTGCCGATCTCGCGGCGAGCAGAGCGGGAAGCGCGGGGTATCCGCCAAAGCCGACGACCGCGCCGGGTTGAAAACTCTCATACAGCCGCTTCGCCATGCCGCGGCCTTTGATGACTGCGCGGATCGCCTTGGGCCAGCTGAGCGGGTTCTTCCCGAAGCGGCCTGCGGGAAGCACATGCGCGGTCAGGAAATCGGGCTTGCCCGGAATTGCCGCGCCGCGTTCATCGGTGATCAGCGCGACATGATGCCCGCGCCGCTCTAGCGCGTGGGCCAGCGCAAAGGCAGGCGTGAGATGCCCCCCGGTTCCGCCGGCAGCAAGCACGAAATGGCGCGAAATTCCCGCATTGCTCGAATTTGTCATTCCCGGACCTTCCCTGGACCCGAGGGCGCTTCGATTGCGCCCTCACGAGCAAGATAGGGATTACGCCGCGTCACTGCGAGCAGCAATCCCAGCGTGAAGCACTGCGCGATTGTGGATGATCCGCCGTAGCTGACAAGCGGCAAGGTCATGCCCTTGCTGGGAAAAAGCTGAAGATTGACAAGAATATTGATGAACGCCTGCCCGCCGAACAGCGCGATAAGGCCAGTTGCGGCAAGAATGATGAACAATCGGTCCTCCGATGCCAGCCGCATCAGCACGCGCAGCACAATTGCGAGATACAGGCCCACCACCACAATGCAGGTGATCAGCCCGAATTCCTCGCCGATGACCGAGAAGATGTAGTCTGTATGCGCCTCGGGCAGGCGCATCTTGTTGGTGCCCAGCCACAGGCCACTTCCGGTCCAGCCGCCGCCGGTCAGCGTGCGGTTGGCGAGATCGACATGATCGAATGCCGATCCGCCGCCCAGAAAAGCATCGATGCGGATTCGCGCATTGCCATAAAATAGATAGGCAGCGGCAAACAGCGCCAGACCCAAGCCTGAGAGCATGGCCACACGCTGAAGGGGCAGGCCCGCCAAGACCACCATGGTGAACCATGCACCGATGAACAGGATCGCCTCGCCCAGATTGGGCTGCAACATCAACAGCACGAGAACAGGACCAAGCAATGCCGCCGACACCGTGATGACCGGCAGCGCGGGATCGCGCAGTTTCCACGATAGCACCCATGCCAGCGTAATCGCGAAGGCGGGCTTGAGAAACTCGCTCGGCTGCACACTCAGCCCCAGATTGAGCCAGCGCCGCGCACCATTGACTTCGGTGCCGATCAGCGGGACCAACACCAGCGCAAACAGCATCGCGCCCGCCAGCAAGATCGTGCTTTGCCGCAGAAATTCGCGCGGCAACATGCTGGTCGCAACGAGGACGACAAGGCCCAGCAATTGCCAGCGCATATGCAGCCAGAAGAAGTGCAGATCATGCAATTGCGTGGCGGCAGTGGAAAGGCGGCGCGCCGATGCGGGGGACGCAGCCGCGACCGCCAGCGCGCCCATCGCCATGAGCACCAGCACCATGATCAGCAGCACCCGGTCGATCTCGCGCCACCAGATGCGCAGTTCGCGCTTGTGGTCCTGGCGCGCGAAGAATGGCAGCGTGGGATTGCTCGTGCGGCGATGGGGAAGAAAGGGGCGCGTGCTGCTCATCGGCTATCCCTCTTCCCGCGTGAGTTCGCGGACCAATTGGCGGAAGGTTTCCCCGCGATGTTCGAAATCGCGATATTGGTCAAAACTCGCGCACGCCGGGCTGAGCATGATGACATCGCCGGGCCCTGCATGATCGAGCGCGCGTTGCACCGCCTCGCTCAGCAATTCGCAATTTTCGGCGGGAACCTTGCCTTCCAGAAGCTGCGCAAACAGCGGCGCGGCCTCGCCAATGGTGTAGGCGCGCACGACATTGCCCAGATGCGGCTCGCATTCGGCAAGGCTGTCATCCTTGGGCAGGCCGCCGCAAATCCAGTGAATGCGCGAATAGGCCGCGAGGGCAGGCGCAGTGGAAGCCGGATTGGTCGCCTTGGAATCGTTCACGAACAGAATATCGCGGTAAGGCCCGATCCGCTCCATCCGGTGCGGCAGGCCGGGATAGGTGCGCAGGCCATGCTCGATCTGAACGTGCGTCAGCCCAAGTTCGCCGCAGGCATTGCGCGCAAACTGCACGTTTTCCAGATTGTGCGGCCCCTGCAAGGTCGGCCAGTCGGCCTGGCTTTCGAGATAGGGCGGGCCGATCCAGCTGTGAAATTGGTCAAGGTCATGCAAACCATCCACCGCCGGAATATGCGCCGCAGACAAGGGCAGGAAAGCCGCTCGCCCTTCCTCGCTCTGCATCCGGATCAGGCGCACCTTGGAGGCGGCATAGGCGTCAAAACCGTCATACCGGTCGAGATGATCGGGCGTGATGTTGAGCAGCAGCGCCACATCGCAATCGAGCGAATAGGTGAGGTCGATCTGGTAGCTCGAAAGCTCCAGCACATAGACGCCGCCCTCCGGCAGAGGCTCCTGCGCCAGAATGGGCAGGCCGATATTGCCGCCCATCCTTGCCGGGATTCCGGCATGTGTCAGAATGTGGTGCACCAGCGCGGTTGTGGTCGATTTGCCATTGGTGCCGGTGATGCCGACGACCTTGTGCGGTGCGAGTTCTGGCCGGGCGAGCGCAAACAGCTCGATATCACCGATGACCGGTACGCCCGCCTCGTGTGCTCTTTGCGCCAGCGGATGGGTGTTCAGGGGCACGCCGGGCGACACGACAATCCCGTCAAAAGGCGTGAGGTCGATTTCCAGCGGATCGGCAATCCTCGCGCGTCCTGCCAGCGCTTCGCGCGGTTGCAAACGGCGGTCCCACGCGGTCACCTGCGCCCCGCTCGCCAAGAGCGCCTCGACAGCAGCCATTCCCGAGCGCGCCAGACCCAGCACGCAATAGGACTTGCCGGCAAAGGCGCGCGCGGTGATCACCGCAGCTTCAACGTCGACAGCCCGATGACCGCCAGCACGATGGCAATGATCCAGAAGCGGATCACCACGGTCGATTCCTTCCAGCCCAGCTGTTCGAAATGATGATGGATCGGCGCCATGCGGAATATCCGCTTGCCAGTGCGCTTGAACCAGAACACCTGAATGATGACCGAAACCGCCTCGAGCACGAACAGCCCGCCGACAATGCCGAGCACGATCTCATGATGGCTCGCAACCGCAATCGCGCCAAGCGCGCCGCCAAGTGCAAGCGATCCGGTATCGCCCATGAACACCGCAGCCGGAGGCGCATTGAACCACAGGAAGGCAAGCCCCGCGCCCATGATGGCCGCGCACATGATTGCCAGTTCGCCCGCGCCGGGCACATGGGGAATGCCCAGATAATCCGAGAAATCGACCCGGCCCACCAGATAGCAGATGATCAGGAATGCGCCCGCAGCGATCACCACCGGCATTGTCGCCAGCCCGTCCAGCCCGTCGGTCAGATTGACCGCATTGCCCGCGCCAACGATCACGAAGGCGGCAAAAACATAATAGAACCAGCCGAGCGGGATCGAAATATCCGTGAGGAAGGGGACATAGAGATTGGTGTTGATCTCGCTGACGATCAGATAGCTTGCAATCCCCGCCACAGTGAATTCCGCCAGCAGGCGTACCTTTGCCGAGACGCCCTTATGGCTGCTCTTGGTGACCTTGTCGTAATCGTCGAGAAAGCCGATCACGCCAAAGCCGATGGTGACGGCAAGGCAGGCCCACACGAAGGGGTTGGTCAGATCCATCCACAAGAGCATCGCTATGGTGAGCGCGGTAAGGATCATCAGCCCGCCCATGGTGGGCGTTCCGACCTTGGCCTGATGCGATTGCGGTCCGTCGGCACGGATCGGCTGGCCCTTGCCCTGACGAACGCGCAGCATATTGATGAAGCGCGGACCGATGATCAGCCCGATGATGAGTGCCGTCATCATCGCGGCACCGGCGCGGAAAGTCTGATAACGAATGAGATTCAGGATGCCCTCAAACTCAAGCAATTCGGCGAGAAAATAGAACATCGGCGCTAGCGATCAGCCTTCCCGGGCGGCAAAATGGTTCACGAGGCGCGCCAACCCGACCGAATTGGAGCCTTTGACCAGTACGGCATCTCCTCCCGCAAGGCCAAATTCCTCGAGCGCGGCGATAGCTTCGCCTGCGTTCCCGCAATGGGCAAAGCCGAAGGGAATGCCAAGCGGATTGCCGGGGGATTTCCCCAGTTCGCGGGCAAGCGCCGTCATCTCTTCGCCCACGAGCACGGCAAAATCCACCTGCGCAGCGGCAATCGGCGCTGCGAGCTGGGCATGGAAGGACGGCGCGAAATCGCCCAGTTCCTTCATCGCGCCGAGCACGGCAATGCGCCGGGTAGCGGGCGTCTGCCCCAATTGCGCAAGCGTTGCGTGCATCGAGGCGGGGTTGGCGTTGTAGCTTTCATCGATCAGCAGCGCATGGCCGCCGGGCACTTTGATCCGCGCCCTTGCGCCGCGCCCCTTGAGACCACCCATTTCCGCAAGCGCCAGGCCTGCCGCACCCAGATCGCCGCCCGCGGCATGCACGGCGGCCAGCACGCAGAGCGAATTGGCAACCCAGTGCTCGCCCGGCTCGGCCACGGTGTAGCACAGCCGCGTCTGCCCCATCATCGCTGTCACCAGCGTGCCGCCGCTCGCATCGGGCAAAGCTTCGAGCAGGCGGAAATCGGCATGTTCGGACCGGCCGAAGGAGATGATCCTGACGTCCTTGGCCTTCGCCGCATCGCGCAATTGCGCATAATGCTCGCTATCGGCAGGAATGATCGCAGTGCCGCCCTTCTGCAGGCCTTCGAAAATCTCGGCCTTGGCCTTGGCAATCGCCTCCATGCTGCCAAGGTTTTCGATGTGCGCAGGCGCAATCGTGGTCACAATGGCAATATGCGGGCGCACCTGCGCTGTGAGACGGGAAATTTCGCCGGCATTGTTCATGCCCATTTCGAACACACCATAGGCGCTGCGCCTTGGCATGCGCGAGAGGCTGAGCGGCACGCCGACATGATTGTTGTAACTGCGCACGCTGCGATGCGCTTCGCCCCGGCTCGAGCGTTCGAGCGCGGTGAAGATCGCTTCCTTCACGCCTGTCTTGCCCACCGATCCGGTCACCCCGATGATCCGCGCCGCGCTGCGCTCGCGCGCTGCCTTGGCGAGCGCGCGCAGTGCTTCTCCGGTATCCGCAACAAGCACATGCGGCTCATCAATCGGCCGGTCGACCAGCGCCGCAGCGGCGCCATTGGCGAAGGCAGCGGCGAGGAAACGGTGCCCGTCCATCGCTTCGCCCTTAAGCGCGACGAACAGATCGCCCGAGCGCACATCGCGCGAGTCCATTTCAACGCCCGAAACGGCAAACTCGCCTGACGCGGTACCGCCGGTTGCCGCCGCAATCTCGGCGGCGCTCCACAGGATCAGCGAACCGCGAGCCGCCGCCGCGCGCGGCCAGCGCACCATCTCCAGCGCCGCGCTCACGCCGCGCCTCCGGCCAAGGCTGCGGCGCATTCGCGCGCCACGCTCACATCGTCAAACGGCAATATTCGCATTGCGTCCCCTCGGCCGAATATCTGGCCCTGCTCGTGTCCCTTGCCTGTCACCAGAACGATATCGCCTGATGCAGCCTGTCCGATGGCGGCCGCGATAGCCTCACGCCGGTCGGCGATTTCCAGTGCGTCCGGCGCGCCTTGCAACACCTGCGCGCGAATGGCTGCGGCATCCTCGCCGCGCGGATTGTCGTCGGTCACGATCACCAGATCGGCGCCCGCCATTGCCGCCTCGCCCATTAACGCGCGCTTGCCGCTATCGCGGTCGCCGCCTGCGCCGAACACGCAGATCAGCCGCCCCGCCGCATGCGGGCGCAGCGCAGAAATCGCGGCACAAAGCGCATCGGGAGTATGGGCGTAATCGATATAGACCGGCGCGCCGGTGGCGGTGATCGCAGCGCGCTCCAGCCGTCCTGGCACAGGCTGCAAGCGGGCGAGCGCATCGAAAACCCGCGCGGGCTCGCCGCCGGTCGCCAGTGCAAGGCCGGCAGAGGTCAGCGCATTGGCGACCTGATAAGCCCCGATCAGCGGCAATTGCACCGCATACGCCGCGCCGTCATGTTCGAGCGTCAATTCCTGGCCGAGCCGGGTCGCCTTGCGCGCTGTGAGGCGAATGCCATCCCCCGCCTCGCCCACGCTGAACAGCTTGAGCCCGCGCGCCCGCGCCACATCCGCAGCTCGCGCCGACCACGCATCGTCGGCCCAGATCACCGCAGTGCCGCTCTCGCTCACCACCTCGCTGAACAGGCGCATCTTGGCGGCGAAGTAGCTTTCCATGTCGCCATGATAATCGAGATGATCGCGCGAAAGGTTGGTGAATGCGCCTGCCGCAACAGCGAGCCCTTCATTGCGATATTGTGAAAGGCCGTGGCTCGATGCCTCATAAGCGACATGGCTGACGCCCTCGCGCGCCAGCCCGGTCATATTGGCGAGAAAGGTCACGATGTCGGGCGTGGTCAGCCCGGTTGAAATGCTGCCATCAGGTGTCGTCACGCCCAGCGTCCCGATCGAGGCGGCGCGCTCGCCGCAAATGCGCCAGATCTGCCGCGTCATCTCGACGCAGGAGGTCTTGCCATTGGTGCCTGTCACTGCGACCACGGTTGCCGGGACCGGCTGATAATAGCGCGCGGCGAGCTTGGCGAACGCCTTGCGCGGATTGTCCGAGGCGATGTGCAGCGCGCCTTCGACCTGCGCCCCTTCGCTTGCCACCACTGCCACCGCTCCGCCGGCAATGGCAGCGGGAATGAAATCCTCCCCGTTCACCGCCGCGCCCTGAAACGCACCGAACACATTGCCCGGCGCAACCTTGCGGTGATCGATGGCAAAGCCGGTCACCTGCACCGCGCGATCCCCTCCGGCAGCAAGATCGGCGAGACGCATCAGTGCGTTCCTCCGACCAATGGTTCAAGGTCGGTCAGGTCGATATCGCGGGTTTCATCGGGATAGATGCCCAGTTGCGGTCCGATACGCGGCACGAGGCGGCCAACGATCGGTGCAGCATTCCATGCCGCGGTCCGCTGGAACGAGCTCGCGACAGTGCCCTTGGGCTCATCGAGCATCGCGACAATCACAAAACGCGGGCGATCCATCGGGAAAGCGGCGGCGAAAGTCGAGATGAGCGAAGTGCGCGCATAGCCGCCGCGATTGGGCTTTTCGGCGCTGCCGGTCTTGCCGCCAACACGGAAGCCGGGCGCATCGGCATTGCGGCCGGTGCCATAGACGGTGATCATGCGCATCAGCTGGTTCATGCGCGCGCTCGTGCTCTGTTTGAACACGCGGCGTCCGCGCGGCGCATCGCCCGCTTCGAGCTTGCGCAAGGTGGCCGGGCGCCAGATCCCGCCATTGACCATCGCCGCATAGGCGCTGGCGAGATGCAGCGGGGTGACGGCAATGCCGTGCCCATAGCTGACCGTCATGCCGGTGATGCGTGACCAATGGCCGTTCCTGTCGAGCTCGCTTGGCAGGATCGGCGCGCCGCGTGCGGGCAGCTCGATATAGGGGCGCGCGGTCATGCCCATCTCGGCCATATATTGCTGCAAGCGGACGGGCCCCAGTTCATCGGCAATCTGCGCGGTCACGATGTTGGAGGAGTGAATCAGCGATTGCGGCGCATTGAGGCTTGCGCCGATCGGATGGCTATCGCGGATCAGATGGCCGCCGATCTTGATCGGGCGATTGGACTGATAACGGCGCGAAAGATTGGTGATGGTGCCCGCATCGATCGCGGCGGCCACGCTCAGCGGTTTGAAGATCGAGCCGAGTTCATAAACCTGATTGGTCACCCTGTTGAACGTGCGCGGCACTTCGCCGTTGCGCGCCGCCGCCTCGGAAACCATGCGGTCCTGATCGGTGATCGCGTTGGGATCGAAATCGGGCA
>DAIQNS010000024.1:14630-15435 GCA_036788315.1 Alteraurantiacibacter sp.
GCTCGCCATCGCCAGCACTTCGCCGGTATCGACATCGAGCACAATGCCCGCCGCGCCCGCTGCATTCACCGCCAGCATGCCGCGCGCAAGTTCGTCCTCGAGCGCGCCCTGAACGCGGGTATCGATGCTCAGCGCCATGGGCCGGTCGCGCGTGGAGGGATCGCTCAAATGATCGTTGAGCACCGCTTCCATGCCCAGCTTGTAAACCCCGTCGCCATCCCTGTAGCCCAGCACATGCGCGCCGAGCGAGCCTTGCGGATAATGGCGATCGACCTCGCGCGGCAATTCGAGCGCCAGTTCGCCAATGGCGTTCACCGCATTGGCTTCATCGGGCAGGATGCGCCGACGCAAATAGCCCGCGCTCCCTGAAGTGAGCTTCTCTTCTAGGTCAACCGGGTCAAGATCGGGGAAGATCTCGGCCAGCCGCTGCGCCACTTCGCGCGCCGGGCGCACTAGCGGCGGACCGCCATCGTCAAGCGCGCGCGGATTGTACCACAAGGCGTAGGCCGGAAAGGCGCGCGCCAGAGGAATGCCGTTGCGATCGGTTATCTCGCCGCGCTCGGGCAGCAGGTAGGATTGCAGCGAACGCGCATCAGGCGCAGGCTCGACCGATCCGACCCAGCCGATGCGCCCAATCGCGACAATCGCCAGTGCGAGGAAAGCAGCCGCAATCAGAAGCACGCGCCATTGCGCCATCAGCAGGGCGCGGCGGCGCTCGTCGATCAGTCGGGCAGGTCTGGCAGCGATCCGGCGCGACGATGCGAGGCTGTTCATTCTCCCACATCCCCCGCGCGGGCATTGAGCG
>DAIQNS010000025.1:0-7694 GCA_036788315.1 Alteraurantiacibacter sp.
AATGGCACGCGCGATCTGCCGCCACTCCTCAGCGAATTCCTCGCAAGTGGCGAGCGTATCAATGATCTGCCGATCGAGCAGCAGGGCCTTATCGGCGAGCAGTTGGGCAATCCCAATCTTATCCTGTTGCAGAAAATCGGTGATGTCCCCGCAAACTGGTCGGGTAGCCTCACCGGCGGCACAGCGATCGACATCGGTGAAACGCGCCTTGGCGTTATTGCCACCGCTTCGATCAGCAATGAATGGCGCACGCGCAGCATCTTCAAACAAACGCCGCTCCAAAACTTCACGTCAGGCGCCGATACCAACGAAACCGCGACCGACAACCGGGTTACCGTCAATGGTCTGGTGGGTCTCGGGTTCGAATTTGGCGAGCAGCAGATCCGCTGGACCAATCTGTTCATTCGCGACACTCTCAAGCAGGCGCGATTTGCTGAAACTGACGAGTTCGTCGATGATGACAGTTTCCAGCAACAGCAGACCGGCTGGTATGAGCGTCAGCTCATGAACAGCCAGTTCGTCGGTGAGTTTAAGCTTGGCGGGATTTCGCTCGATCTGCGCGGCGGCTATGCGCAGACTCAGCGCGAAGCGCCTTTCGAGTATGATTTTATCTATTCACGCGACAACACCACCGCTTTTCTAGGTGATCAGTTCGTCAACCAGCTCGATGGCCAGAACGGCGAAGCCTCGGTTGCCTTTTCCGATCTCAAGGAAGAATTGTGGTTTGGCGGCGTCGACCTGTCGGTTCCCTTGCTGGACTGGATGAGCGGCACGATCGGCTTTGCTTACTCTGATACCTTGCGCGATTCTTCACGCCGCGAATTTGCGTTTCGCAACCTTGACGGCACACGTTCTGAGGAGTTCCAGCAAGGGGTTGGACTGCTTCGGCCGGACCTACTCTTGGGTGACGCTATCATCGAGTATTTCCGGCTCCGTCTGATTGAGCCGGGTGAAAATGCGGCTGCATTCCAGGCCGGGTTGGAAACCTATGCCGGTTACGGAATGCTGCGCGGCGAGCCGGTCGAGGGAATATCTTTCGATATTGGTGTGCGCTATGAAGACGCTTCCCAGTTCGTCAATCCGGTTGAAGTGTTCAACGCTCCGATAGCGATCATTGGCGGCACCCAGCTTGATAATTCATACTGGCTGCCATCAGCCACGCTGACCGTTTCGCCGACCGATGATCTGCAATTGCGCGCGCATGCTTCGCGCACCATTGCGCGGCCGCAGTTTCGCGAGCTGATCTTCCTGCCCTATTTCGATCCGGAAACCAGCCGCTCGTTCGAAGGCAATCCTTTCCTTGTGGACAGTGAACTGACCAATTTCGAAGCTCGTGCCGAGTATTATCTCGGCCGTGGCAAGACGGTATCGCTCGCCGGCTTCTACAAGGATATCAAGAAGCCTATCGAGGTCTTCTCGCGATTCAACGACAACGCCCAGACATCATCCTTCGCCAATGCTCCGAATGCCACCTTGTATGGGGCGGAATTCGACTTCCAGTACAATCTGGGTTTAGCGGCGCTTGGCAGCACTTTTGCTTCAAAGGAATTGGTCGTTGTGGCCAATTATACCTACACCACATCGGATATTTCCGTGCAGGACGGGGATACCACTTTGAACAGCCGTGGTAACGAAATTCCGGCCTCTTTTCTGTTCCGTGATGGTTCGCGCCTGACAGGGCAGTCTGATCACTTGGCCAATCTTCAACTGACGCTTGAAGATGTTGATCGCTTGCAGCAGTTCACCGTTCTGCTTGCCTATGCTAGCGAGCGGGTGACGAGCCGTGGTTCCTCCGCCCTTCCTGACGTCATTGAAGATCCCGGCCTCAAGGTTGACCTTGTGATGCGTCAGGGTCTGGGACTGTTCGGGACCGAGGCCGAGCTCAAGCTCGAGGCGAGGAATATTTTCGGACGTGGCAACGAAGAGTTTCTCGCCGATGATACCCGCCGGCTCGAAATCAACACCTTCGATGTTGGGACGTCCTTCTCCGCATCCTTGTCTTTCGAGTTCTGAAGCAGAACGATCAGCAGGGCTTGAAGAGGCCCCCTTCCAAATCGTGGGAGGGGGCCTTTTTACTTCTAGCGCAATGAACGCCTAGACATCGAGCACGTAGCCCTTGCCATGCACGGTGCGCAGCAGACTGCCCGCCTCGGCATCGCGCAAGCCTGCGCGCAGGCGCTTGATCCACACATCGACTGTGCGCAGATAAGCGGGGTCGCCCGCCTTGCCGAGGGCATCGACAAGCTCCTGCCGCGAAAGCACGCGGTTCGGGTTCTCGGCCATGAAGCGCAGCACGCGAAATTCGTTGGGGCGCAGCAGAATGAGCCTGCCGCGCCAACGGGCCTGCTCGCCTGCCACATTGATATGCAAATCGCCCAGCTCGATTGATTGCGAGAAATTGGGCCGCTTGTCGCTGGCATAGAGCGCCAGCACCCGGTCAAGCATGGTCTTGCGGTCCAGCGGGCCGCGCACGTAATCATCGGCTCCGGCCTTGATCGCGCGGCGCATGTCTTCGGGATCGTCTGTATCGAGCACCAGCGTCACATGCGCATCGCCGAAGCGTGCATTTGCCCGCAACCTGCGACACATCTCAAGGCCCGACATGTCATCGAGCACCCAATCGACGAATGCCCAGACCGGCCCATCGACAAGTCCACGCGGGCCATCGGGATCGAGCAGGCTGAATTCGAACACGCCGGCATCGAGCACGAATTCGTCGAACCGTGCCGCCTGCCTGTCGGTGGTGTAGATGGTAACGCGCTGCATGCCGAGTTCTGCCCCGATTTCCAGCGCAGTTTCTGCCGCGCGCAGATGACGCGTCGATGACAGACATTGGACCTATTTCGGACTTAATTGAGCGCGAGGGTGCTGCCGGGCGGCGGCTGGTTCAGACCGCTTCGGCGCGGCAATAGCGCTCCAGATACTGGCCGTGACTGGGCAATTGCTTGACCAACCAGTCGATCGATTTCGCGATCTCGTTGACTTCATCCTGCAGTTTGGGGCCATGGATCGCATCGGTCATGGCATTGTGGCCCTCCATTGTAATCCCCTGGCCCATCATCACCGCTGCCCAGCTGGTTTCGGTGAACAATTCGTCCTCTTCGCGGAAAATCTGGCCATTGAGACGGAACAGCGCGATCTTTTCGCTCAGGCTTTCGGGCACCGCCATGGACGCGCAATACTTCCAGAACTCGGAATCGCCGCGCCGGTTGGCGTGGTAATGCAGGATCAGGAAATCGCGGATGCGGGCATATTCCTTGCCGGTCAGCCTGTTGAAGGCATCTTCCTGCGCCTGAGATATTCCCTCGAGCGAGAGCACCGAAATCAGCTTGTTGATCCCGGTGTTGATAAGATGGATCGAGGTTGATTCGAGTGGTTCCATGAAGCCGGCGGAAAGCCCGAGCGCGACCACATTCCTGTTCCAGAACTTCTTCCGCCGTCCGGTCACAAAGCGCAGGAAATTGGGGTCGGCGGTGGGCTTGCCTGCCATGTTCTCCACCAGGATCGCATGCGCTTCATCATCGCTCATGTGCGCAGAACAGTAGACATGGCCATTGCCGTTGCGGTGTTGCAGCGGCACTTGCCATTGCCATCCTGCCCGGTGCGCCGTGGCCTTGGTGAAAGGTGGCGGGCCACTGCCGTCGTCGCGGTTGCACGGGAGGGCCACGGCGCGGTCGCACGGAAGCCAGTGCGTCCAGTCCTCGTATCCCGTCCCCAGTGCCTGTTCGATGAGGAGGCCGCGAAACCCGCTGCAATCGACGAACAGATCGCCCGCAATGACCGCGCCGTCTTCAAGGCTCACACTGGCGACAAAACCGCTTTCGCCATCAAGCGCGACATCAGCGATACGTCCCTCGATCCGGGTGACGCCGCGCTTCTCGGCATAGCCGCGCAGGAAGCGGGCGTAGCGGCCGGCATCGATGTGATAAGCGTAATTCATCGGCGGCAGATCGTCGCGCGCGTAATCCTGCGTGCGCGCGAACTTGCCGAAGCAGGCGGCCATCGTTTCCAGATTGAACAGCTGGATCGGGCGCTGCTCACCCATCTGCCGAGCCTTGTGCCACACATGATGGAACGGCACGCCTTCGATTTCGTAGCCATAATTGCCGAAAGGGTGGATGTAACTATCGCCCAGCTGGCCCCAATTGGCGAACTGGATGCCCAGCTTGAAAGTGCCCTGCACCGCGGCGAGCATCTCGCGCTCATCGACTTCGAGCAGGCGGTTGAAATCGACAAACGGCGGGATGGTGGCCTCGCCCACGCCGACCGTCCCGATCGCTTCGGATTCGATCAGCGTGATGGAAAGCCGGCCATCAGTCCGGGATGCGCCATTCGGCGAAGGCGCGCCGAGCAGCCGCGAAAGCGCCGCCGCGGCCATCCAGCCGGCGGTCCCGCCGCCCACGATCACTATCCTCTTGATGGCCATTGCCGTTTATCCCCTCTCCTGCACATGCTAATCTGCATGCAGTCAGCTCGCAATGACCACCGGCCAAAGTCCATGGCCGCGGATTGTTGTATATACGGTACACCTGTCCAACCGAAATGTGAACGTTCATTTTTTAGTTGTGAACGATCACATTCTTGGTAGGAATGGTAAATTCCGAGCATGGGAATCGCAGTAATTGCGATCCGGGCGGCAGCGTAATCGCACCGGATTTTTGGGGAGAGAGTGATGTCAGCACGCAAGAACACATGCATCTTTGGTCCGGCAATCCGCGCCCGTACGCTGGCAACCGTATCGGGCCTCGCGCTGTCGATGGGGCTGCCTGCGGTGGCGCATGCGCAGGACACAGAAGAACAGCCAGCTGCCGAAGTCGAGAGCAATCCCGATGACATCATTATCGTTTCGGGCTTCCGCGCCTCGCTGAACCGCGCGCAGGATATCAAGCGCCGCGCCGATACAGTGGTCGACGTGATCTCCGCCGAAGACATCGGCGCGCTGCCCGACCGCTCGGTCGCAGAAGCCTTGCAGCGTGTCCCCGGCGTCAACATCTCGCGCTTCGAACAGCGCGATGATCCCGACCGCTTCTCGGTCGAAGGCTCAGGCGTGATCATCCGCGGCCTGCCTTTCGTGCGGTCCGAATTGAACGGCCGCGATATCTTCTCGGCCAATGGCGGGCGCTCGCTCAGCTTCAACGATATCTCGCCCGAGCTTCTGGGCCGGGTCGAAGTGTTCAAGAACAACACTGCCGACATGATCGATGGCGGTATTTCGGGCACGGTCAACCTCGTCACCCGCAAGCCCTTCGACAATCCCGGCCTCAAGATCGCCGGCACGATCGAGGCCAACGTCGGCGATCTGGCGGAAGAATGGTCGCCCGGTTTCTCCGGCCTCATCTCGAACACCTGGGACACCAGCAGCGGCACCTGGGGCCTGCAACTCGCCTATGCGCAGCAGGAACTGGTTACGCGGACGGATGCCTCGCAGATTACCGATCCCTGCTATCGCACGCAGGCGCTCGATGCAGGCTGCATCCGCGTGCGTCCGGTCGGCTCAGGCGGATTTTCCGGCGACGAGGCTTTTGACCCATCGAACTTCCCGCCTGCAGGCGCTGTCATTGTGCCCAAGGGCGCGGGCGTGCGCACCACGCGCCTCACGCGTGACCGGCGCGCCTATTCCGCGGTTGGCCAGTGGGAATCCGCGGACGGCTCGGTGCTGGCTACGGTCGAATATCTGCGTGCCGAGACCGAGGGTTCGCTGAGCGAGTTTTCCTCGCTCGCGCTGGTCAATGACGATGCCCTGTTCCCGGTCGTTCTGCCGGGCACGACGCCGGTGTTCAACAACGGTGTGGCTGAGCAGATCACGCTGACCCAGTTCCAACCGTTCCTCAATATCCAGGGCGGCGGCCTACCGGTCGAGAACTTGCGCTTCCAGCGCGAGGACGAGGCCATGACGGAGGATGCCTCCTTCGCACTGCAGATCAATCCGACCGATCGGCTCAAGCTGAATTTTGAGGCGCAATATATCAATTCGACGCGCCGCGAGGACGGCATCATTCTGGTGATGCAGACCTATGCCAACGTGGCCATCGACCAGTCTGGCGAAACGCCCAACATCCAGTTCCTTGATCCGAACAACAATACGGCCAATGCGGATTATTTCCAGGACCCGACGCGTAACTTCTTCTGGTTCCATCTCGACAACCAGGTACGCAATGAGGGCGATTTTGCGTCCTTGCGCGGTGACGCCGAATATGAAATCGGCGAGGGCTTCGTGAAGAATGCCCGCTTCGGCGCCCGCTGGGGCGACCGGAACCGGACGACGCGCTCAGCCAATTTCTCCAACTGGTCGAACCTTGGTGCGCCTTGGACCGGACGCGGCGGAAACTGGAACTGCGGCGATTTTCAGGCTTTCGGCTGCGGCGGCGCTTATGCGTTCGATTTCCCAGAGCAGGCCGAACTGCTCAATGTTTACGGCGACAATTTTCAGCGCGGCAATGTCGCTGTGCCTTTTGGCGAGGGCGCGGCCTTCTTCTATGCGGGCGACAATCTGGTCGAGCAATATCTCTCCGGCGAGCTGGCGAACGATCTCAATGCAATCAAGGCGTTCACTCTGACGCCCGAAGGCCGCCCGCTGATCGATGGCCGTACGTTCGCAGACCCGGTCACTGGCGCTGTCACCAATTGCTCTCCCTTCTGTCCGGGCGAAATCATTCCGATCGAGGAAACGACCAAATCCGCTTACGCCATGATCGATTTCGGGCATGATTTCGACAGCGGCATTTCGATCTCGGGCAATGCCGGGGTGCGCTGGGTGCAGACCAATGTGCGCTCGAGCGGCGTGATTGGTACACCGCAGCCCAACCAGTTCGATGCGATCATTCTTGATCCCGATAGCGGGGCGAATGTTGGCGGAAACGGCGACGGCGTGGTGCAGGTCTCAGAAGTCCAGAACCGCTGCGCCAACACGCAGGCTGGCCAGGTATTGCCGGGCTATTGCAGCCTGAGCACGGCCCGCCAGGCCGAGTTTGCCGCGCTTTTCACCGGTGAAATCCTTGACGACAATTCCGATGTCACTTTCGACCATTGGCTTCCCAGCTTCAATGTGAGGCTGGACTTTGGCAACGGCATGCTGGTGCGCGCGGCGGCTTCAAGAACGATCTTCCGCCCCGATCTCGACCAGTTCCGCACCGGTGGCCTGATGTTCGACAACACCACCAACCTGCGGCAGGCCGGCAATCTCGATACAGGCCCCTTGCTGGGCATCGACACCGGCAACCGCAATCTGCGGCCAACCGAAAGCTGGAACTACGATCTGTCGTTCGAATGGTATTTCAGTGCTGTGGGTTCGCTGACGCTCGCTGCCTTTGCCAAGGATGTCAAAAAGCTCGAGCAGCCCGGCGCAACCCTGCTCGACTCCCCGCAATTCGAAGCCGATGTAAGCGATGTGCTCGTGCTCGGTCCGGTCAACGTGAATGACGGACTCTTGTGGGGCGTCGAATTTGCCCATCAGCAGACCTATGATTTCCTGCCCGGCTTGCTTAGTGGATTGGGCTCGCAAGTCAGCTACACCTATGTCGATGGCGGGGAGTTTACCAACGCGCCGGCGGGCAATGGCGAAGCTGAACAGAGCCCGTTTGCCGTGGGGCTTCCGCTCGCAGGCATTTCCAAGCACACGGTCAACGCGACGATCTTTTACGAGAAAGGCCCCTTGGCGATGCGCGCCGCGTACAATTGGCGCTCGGATTTCCTGC
>DAIQNS010000025.1:7704-15275 GCA_036788315.1 Alteraurantiacibacter sp.
TTCCCCTTCTCGCCCATTTTCGGGGAGAGCACAGGGCAACTCGACGCCTCGATCTTCTATGAAGTCTTCGACGGGGTGAAACTTGGCGTGCAGGGCGTGAACCTGCTCGACGAGGTCACGCGCACCAGCCAGGTGTTCGATTTCGCCGGAACACGGGCGCAGCGCTCCGCCTTCCGCAACGATCGCCGCTTCACTTTCCTTGCGCGGTTCGACTTCTGATCGGGGCCTCTGCGCAGGATGTGAACAATACCAGGAGGGGCTCTGCGCACAGCGGGGCCCCTTTCAGGTCTGAAAACCAGAAATAGGTGGTAGAGGAAAGACAATGCCCTGCACAAAACCTATGCTGGTCTCCTCGGCTCTGGCCATCCTGCTCGCTGCTTGCGGCGGCGGATCGGGCACCAGCGTGAACGCGGGCGGGCAAGCGCCTGCGCCAACACCAAGTTCAACGCCAACAGCGTCGCCAACCCCTACGC
The DNA here is from genome assembly GCA_036788315.1 of Alteraurantiacibacter sp. Classification (GTDB taxonomy): domain Bacteria; phylum Pseudomonadota; class Alphaproteobacteria; order Sphingomonadales; family Sphingomonadaceae; genus Alteraurantiacibacter. Next base: position 8,178 of record DAIQNS010000025.1, read on the forward strand.
CGGTTGCATCGGGAGTGCCGGGCGCGTGGCAATTGGTCTGGTCCGATGAGTTCACCGGTTCTGCTATTGATACCAGCGTCTGGAACATGGTCGAGGATTGCTGGGGCGGCGGCAATGAGGAGCGCCAGTGCTACACCGCAAGGCCGCAGAACATCGCTGTGGCCAATGGCAATCTGGTGATCACCGCAATCGAAGAGGCCTGGACCGGCGATGCCTGGCCTGCGGACATGAAGCCCCATGTTGCCGATCCCGATGCGCAGAAGACGGGCAGCTTCACCTCGGGCAAGCTGACCACGCAAGGCAAGCTTTCCTGGCGCTACGGAAAGATGGAAATGCGCGCGAGATTGCCGCAGGGGCAGGGCGTCTGGCCCGCATTCTGGATGATGCCGCGCGACAATGTCTATGGCACTTGGGCCGCTTCGGGCGAGATCGACATTCTCGAAACGATCAATCTGGGCGTCATCTGTGCCGATTGCCCCGCTGGCGGGGAAAACCGCATTTACGGTTCGCTCCATTATGGCGGCCAATGGCCCGACAATGTGTTCAGCAACAGGCGCCATGAATTGCCCGAAATCCTCAATGGGGGCTATCATGTATTCGGCCTCATCTGGGAAGAAGGCCGATTTACCTGGACCATCGACGGACAGCCTTATGGCAGCAGGGAAGCGCACGAATGGTTCACCACCGGCTCTGCCAATCCCAATGCGCCCTTCGATGAGGAATTCTATTTGATCGTAAATCTGGCGATTGGCGGGCGCTGGCCGGAACAGGGAGGTCTCGGCGGTGTTTCATCGCTTAACTTCCCGAAAAGATTGGAAGTTGACTGGATCCGTGTCTATCAGTGCGAGGCCGATCCGGGGACGGGCAAAGGCTGCGCGCAGGGGAACTAAGTTGGCTCGCAGAAGACAAAGCGTGACGATCAAACATGTGGCAGCCGATGCCGGCGTGTCGCTGCAAACGGTGAGCCGTGTCATCAATAACGAGGCCAATGTGCGGCCCGCCATGAAGGAGAAGGTGCAGGCTTCGATCGACAAGCTGGGCTATGTGCCTTCGATCGCGGCGCAGCGCATGTCCGGTTCGCGCTCCTATCTGATCCTGGCGCTGAACGACCGCGACCGCACGATTGCCGACTGGCGCGCGCGCGAAGGTCGCGACTGGGTCGATCAGATGCTGCTTGGCGGGATGCTCAAATGCGCTGAATATGGATATCGGCTGATCTTCGAGCTGGTTGATACGCATTCCGACCATGTCGAGCGTGAACTGCTGGGAGCGATTGCCGCGCTGCAACCCGATGGCGTTATCCTTACGCCGCCGCATTCGGACAATCCGCTGATCGTGAAAGTGCTCGAGGAGCAGAAGATCACTTTCGCGCGCATCGGCTCGCGCCAGACCGATAGCGGGATTGCGCTGATCATGGATGATGAGGGGCTCGCGGTGCAGGCAACGCGGCACCTGATCGACAAGGGGCATGAGCGCATCGGCTTCATCGCCGGGCCGGACGATTTTGCCTTGAGCGCGTGGCGCCGCGATGGCTGGGAAAAGGCGATGCGCCAAGCGGGCCTGGATACGGCTCATTTGCTCGCCAGTGGCGATTTCAGCTTCGCTTCGGGAACCAGGGCCGCACGCCAATTGCTCGAAAGCCGCGCGCGCCCGACCGCGATCATCGCCAGCAATGATCAGATGACGATGGCGACCAATGCCGTTGCCCATGCGCTGGGACTGCGTGTTCCGGGCGATCTTTCGCTGATCAGTTTCGATAATTCGCCCGCCATGCGCTTCACCCAGCCACAATTGACCGCTGTCGACCAACCCGTTGCGCAGACCGTCGCGCGCGCTGTGGAACTTATCATTGCGCAGCAGCGCGGCCATACCTTGCCCCCCTTGCCCGAGGTCGTTCCCGGCCTTCTGATCGAGCGGCAATCGGTTGCCGAACCTGCCCGGCGTCTCGCCCGAAATGCCTGATGCCCATGCGGCGCAGGGGCTCCAGTCCCGGCGCTTCATGGGGCTTTATGCGCTCGCTGCGGCAGGCGGAGCAATGGCCTATGTGCCGTTTCTCACCATTCTCCTGCCGGTGCGTGTCGCCTCGCTGGCGCCCGACGAACAGATCGGCTGGCTCGCCGCGATCACATTTGTCGGGGCAATCAGTGCAGCGCTCAGCAACATCGGTTTTGGCTGGCTGTCCGATCGACTGGGAACGCGGCGCGGTCTGATCCTTGTCGGCCTCGCGTTGAGTAGCGTCTTGCTTGTCGCCATGCCCTTGGCAACGACGCTGCCCGCGCTGATCGGCATGATCGCGGCGTGGCAGACTTGCCTCAATATGATGCTTGCGCCGCTCGCGGCATGGGCGGGCGATTGTGTGCCCGACAGGCAGAAAGGCATGCTGGGCGGGTTGCTCGCCTTTGCCCCTGCCCTGGGCGCGCTGTCGGGCGCACTTGTGACCTTGCCCGGTCTGGCGGGCCCGGAACTGCGCCTTGGCATCATTGCTGTGCTGGTTGCGGCGTGCGTTACGCCAGCGGCCCTCTTCGGCAAGCCGCGCGTGTTCCCCGAACTGATGGCGCCGGTCGAGCGCATGGCGCAGACTCGCGGCCAGGCTGCGCGCAGGATCGTCATGCGCATGTGGCTGGCGCGGCTGCTGGTGCAGATTTCCGAAGCGGCGCTGTTCGCCTATCTTTATGTGTGGTTCCGCAGCATCTCAGACCAGATCGGCGACGACGATACGGCGCAGATTTTCGGCATGGTGCTGGTGGCAGCGGTGCCCGTGACGCTGCTGGTGGGGCGCTGGGCGGACAAGCGCGAGCGGCCAATTCTTCCACTGGCGATCGCCTCGGGCATCAGCGCGTGCGCCTTGCTTGGCATGGGGCTTGCCAACTCGCTTGCCTTCGCGCTGATTGGCTATGTCGTGTTCAGCCTGTCAGCAACGCTTTTCCTTTCGCTGCATTCCGCGCAAACGCTGCGCGTCCTGCCCCGTCCGCAGCACCGGGGCCGGGATTTGGGCTTGTTCAATCTCACCAATACGCTGCCCTTTCTGATCATGCCTGCGATTGCCGTCGCGATGGTGCCGATGTTCGGCTTTGCGGGCCTGTTCATCCTGCTTGCCGGGCTCATGCTGGCCGCATGCCTGCTGCTGGCGTCGATCACCCGCCGGATTTCGAAAACCCTGTAAATTGGTGGGTTTCGCCTTGCTTTTGCGATGAAGCCATGCAAACACACTATCCTGTGAACGTTCCCAAAAATTGGGGTTCTGCTCGGTCAGGAGAGAGAAATGCGCGGATCTGGCGCGATCAAGGCGATTGGATTGGGCGTGGCTTTGGGGTTGGCGGCGGCTTGCGCCCAACTGCTGCCCGAAGCTGGTGAAACACCGCCGCAGCGTTTTGCCGGACAAGGCATGACCGCCGATGAAGTTGACGCGCGCGTTGCAGAATTGCTCGCCGGCATGTCGGTGGAGCGCAAGGTCGCGCAGATCATCATGCCAGATATCTCCACCATTACGCCCGCCGACATGGAGCAATACCGTTTCGGCATGTATCTCAACGGCGGCAATAGCGGTCCGGGCGGAGACGATCTGGCCCCGGCTCCCGAATGGCTAAAATTGGCCGATGCGATGTGGGAAGCCTCGACGCAGCCGCTCACGAATGGCGAACCGGTGATCCCTTCCTTGTGGGCAACCGATGCCGTCCACGGCCATGCCAACATTCCCGGCGCAACCGTTTTTCCGCACAATATCGGGCTTGGCGCTGCCGGCGATGAAGAACTGATGGAGCGCATTGGCGCAATCACCGCCGCCGAAGTTGCGGTCACCGGAATGGACTGGACCTTTGCGCCCACGCTCGCGGTCGCGACCGATACGCGTTGGGGCCGCACTTACGAGAGTTTCTCCAGTGATCCTGAGCTTGTCGGCAGGCTCGGCCGGGGCCTTACCGTTGGCCTTCAGGGCGAATACGGCACCGACCAGTTCCTCGACGAAACGCGCGTTGTCGCCACGGCCAAGCACTGGTTCGGCGACGGAGGAACGCGCGGGCGCGATCAGGGGGATACGGTTGGCGAGCTTGACGATCTGGTCGCGGTTCATGCCTCGCCCTACACGCCCTCGCTTGTGGCCGGGGTGCAGTCGGTGATGGCTTCCTTCAATTCGATCAATGGCGAGAAGATGCACGGCAACGGGCCAATGCTCGATGGCCTGCTGCGCGATGAATTCGGCTTTGCCGGGCTGACCGTGGGCGACTGGAACGGGCATGCGCAGGTGGCCAATTGCACCAATGCGGATTGCGCCGCTGCGTTCAATGCCGGACTTGATGTGTTCATGGTGCCCGAGGATTGGAAAGCACTTTATGAAACACTGCTCGAGCAGGTCGCCGATGGCACAATTGCGATGGAGCGGCTTGATGAGGCGGTCAGCCGGATGCTGCGCCTAAAGGTGGTCTATGGTGCTTTCAGCAAGCCCCGGCCATCCGAGCGCGCGCTTGGCGGAAAATTCGCGATGCTGGGTTCCGCCGATCACCGCGAAGTGGCGCGCGAGGCGGTGCGCAAGTCGCTCGTCCTGCTGGAAAACGATGGCGTTCTGCCGCTCAAGGCCGATGCCAATGTGCTGGTGGCGGGGCGCATGGCCGATGATGTCGTCGCGCAATCGGGCGGCTGGACGGTAACCTGGCAAGGCGGCGCGGAACTCACCGAGGACAATCTTCCCGGCGCGAGCTCGATCTATGACGGCATTGCCGAGGCCTTGGCCAAGGGCGGGGGCTCGGCAACGCTCTCTGCCGATGGCAGGTTCACCCAGCGGCCCGATGTTGCCGTGGTGGTGTTCGGCGAACAGCCCTATGCCGAATTCGTTGGCGACATGCCTGATCTGATCTTGCGCGATGAGGAAGGGCTCAAGCTGCTGCGCCAATTTCGCGATGCGGGAATTCCCACGGTGGCCGTGCTCGTGGCGGGCCGGCCCTTGTGGATGAACCGCGAAATTGATGCGGCCGATGCCTTTGTTGTCGCTTGGCTTCCCGGTAGCGAAGGCAAGGGCGTGGCCGATGTGCTCGTGAGCAGCGAGGCGGACTACGATTTCACCGGCCGCCTATCATTTGATTGGCCGACCGGCTGCACGCCCGGAAGCCCGGCCATGATAAAGCGCGGCGGCGGGCTGTCGCTGGCGGACAGCCGCGGGCCGCTCAAGGTTTCGCAGGAGTGCGCGGAACTGAACCGCGCCGCTGGCGATGTGCTCTCGCTGTTCGATCGCGGGCTGGGCCTTGGCGTTACGGCAAGCGCAAGCGCGGGCGATTCCGCGAGAGCGCTGCCGGGCCTGCGCGGCGCGGCTCCGGGCATGGCAGTCGAGGTGCGTGGCCACGATGTATTCGCGCAGGAGGATGGCCGCATGATCACCTGGGAGGCGCCGGGTTCGGTGACCCTCTCCTTTGCCGATGCGGGCAAGTTGCCACCCGATGCCGCGCTCGACATCGTCTTCAGCACCGACGACCGGCCCGCCGGGAAAGTGGCCTTGCGCGCTGGCACAAGGAGCATCGATTTCACCAGTTCGCTGGTGCTGGCGCAAGGCAAAGGCCCGCGTACCGCTCGCATTCCGCTAAGCTGTTTCGGCGGGCAGAACCCCGAGACGCTCGCGATCAGCGCGACGGGCAAGGCCAGCATGGTGATCGCCCGAGTGCAATTCGTGCGCGACGCAGCTGCGCAAAACTGCGCAGGGCCATTCTAGTGCAAGTGCTAGAGCGCAGCTGCTTCGCAGCGCCATGATGGCGCAATGGTCATTTGCCGCAACGCGCGACCTTGGAACGATAGGTCTTTGAAGGCGTAGGGGAAACAGGGCGGGAGGTCCTATCAACCCTAAACACCTCGAAGTCGGCCCGCGGCTTGATATTCTCCAGTGCATCTCAAGCGGTTTCGCGAACAATCAGATGAGGAGGCAGAACGAGGCTTTCTGTGTCTTCTCCCTCGAGGCGTCGCAGCAACAGGTCCACGAGTGCCTTTGCACCAGCAGCAATATCTTGCCTGACTGTTGTGAGCGGGGGCGCTGTCTGGCTTGAGATTGGGAGATCGTCGAAGCCGACTACTTTTAGCTGACGTGGCACTTCGATGCCGCGCTCTCGCAGTTCTCTGAGGCAAGTGACCGCGAGTGTGTCGGTTGCCGCAAAGATGCCGTCGACCTTGCCTATGATCTGCTGCAAATGCGCTGCGATTTCCTTGCCGGTCCGCTCGGGCGAAAGATGTGTTGGAAGGGCGCGGATAGCCACACCCATTTTGGCGGCGACTTCTTTTGCGCCAGCGTAGCGGGCTGCGAATTCTATCGGTTGGGCGTCGCCCAAGAATGCGAGGTTCTTGGCTCCCGACGCGATGAGCCTCCCGGCAGCGAGCTTTCCGCCTAAACGGTTGTCGGAACCGACGACACAGTGTCGCTGACCTTCTTGATGGTTCCCCCAGACGACCATCGGTAGGTAGCCATCGGCAACATCCTCAATTCGTTCGAACTGGTCGGACTGGCCAATCACGATCACGCCATCGACCATGCCTGAGCCGATGAACCGGTCGAGCCAATCTTCATCCTGAGCGGGGATCACACGCCTCAGCATGAGGTCATATCCCTTCTCGGTCAGCTCGTCTGCCAGATAACCCAGCAGGGTCATGAAGAAGGTATCCGAGATCTGTTGCCTCACGTCATGGCCGAGCGGGATTGCGACGCCAATAACTCCGGTCTTTTGCCGCCGCAGCTTGCTCGCCATCTGGTTCGGCCGGAAGCCATGTTCGCGTGCTATGGCTTCGATCTTCTCACGGGTTTTTGTGTTGACGAGACTTTTGCCGGCAAGCGCCCGTGAAACAGTGCCGGGCGAGACGCCCGCAATCTTGGCGAGGTCCGCAAGAGTGCGAACTTTGGTCGCGCCTTCTCCATGATTTTGAGCGTCTGCGTCGGTCATTGCTACCTCTTAGCGCGCCAGCGCCTTTTGTTCACGCGGAACCCTGTGGCCTGCATCGACAAAGAGGGTCGCGATTGCACCGACGATCATAAGCGCTCCGCCCAGCATCAAGACATTACGCGGGTCACCGCCCAGGACTGGATTGTAGATCAGCGGCATTGTCAGTGTCTGGAAAAGCATGGGGATGACA
>DAIQNS010000026.1:0-5164 GCA_036788315.1 Alteraurantiacibacter sp.
GACATCCTGTTCGATACGCCCGCTCCGCTGTTCAGTGGCCATGTCGCCTGGCGCGCACTGATCCCGGGCGAAAGGCTGGGCGAGCGCGCGACGGCGCGGACCAATGTCAATCATATCGGGCCGGGCCGGAACCTCGTCACCTATCCGGTGCGCGGCACTGCACTTGTCAACATGGTCGCGCTGACCCGTTCGGACACATGGGCGGAGGAAAGCTGGAACGCCAAAGCGAGCCGCGACGAGCTTGCGGCGATGTTTGCAGGCTGGACCGATTATGTGAGCGAAGTAATTGCGCAGGTGCCCGAGGGGGAGCTGTTCCGCTGGGGTCTGTTCATTCGCGAACCGCTGCCGGGCTGGGTCAAGGGCCGCTCGGCGCTGCTGGGCGATGCTGCGCATCCGATGCTGCCCTATATGGGCCAGGGCGCGAGTTCCGCGATCGAGGATGCTGCCATTCTCGCGCGAAGTTTTGCCGCGGCAAGCGATCCGCTGGCCGCGCTTGCGCTCTATGAAGCCACGCGCGTCGAGCGCGCGGCGTTTCTGCAGGCGGAAAGCAATGTCGGCGGCGACCGGTTGCAGGCGCTCGACCCCTATGTGCTGCGCGACAATCCGCCCAAGAACGAGGACGCGCTGGGAATTTTCAAATACGATCCGGTCACCGCGCCGCTGGGCGCGCACGGCCCGGGCTGAAGCCTCCGCTAAGGCGAAGGGCCGCGCGAAATTCAGGCCGGTTTGGTTGCCACCAGCGATTGCAGGAAATCGTTGGTGAGCTTGGGGCCCTGCTCGACGATAAAGCCCGCAGCCTCCAGAATGCCGCGGAAATCGCTCGCCACGAAGCCGGGCGAATAGGGCTCGTTATTGTTCTTCGAATCATAGTCGATCATGAAGCGGTGCGAGGCCGAGACCTGACCCTTGTCGTTGTTGGGGAACTCGTAGATCGCAAATGTTCCGCCCGGACGCAGGACGCGGAACATCTCGGCGATGATTTCCTTCATCTTCTTCACCGGCACTTCGTGGAACAGGATATAGCTCAGGATCATGTCGAAATGCGCGTCGGGATAGCCGCTTTCCTCGGCCAGCGCCTGCTTGAAAAACACGTCCTTGTCACGCTCGACCGCACGCATATGCGCATAACGGATCAGCGGCAGGCCGATATCGAGGCCATGCACTTCGGCTTGCGGGTGCAGGTCCTTGAGAACCGTCGTCGCCTGGCCGATCGAGCAGGCAACATCGAGAATGCGCTCCACCTTGCCATCGGCGGGGACCGCCGCCTTGGTGGCGAGTTCGACGTGCAGCTCGTCCTGATCGTTGAAGCCTTCGTAGAAGATCTTGGTGCCGTAATGATAGACAAGCCCGCCGAGCGGATCGTCGGTATAGCCGCCGGGCTGGCAGTGAATTTCGCAGCGGGTGTAGACCGGCGGCACGAAGTCCTTGTCATAGCTGATGCGCTCGGGATGCGCTTCTTCGGCAGCGGCCATGCGCGCCATGACCGCGTCGGCATCCTTCATGAAGCTTTCGCGCGTGCGCCGCCACATCATCTCCTGCTGCGAACGCACGAAGCGCTGCCAGGTCGGGGCGAAGGGGATTTTGGCGAAGACCTTCTTGATCTCCTCAAGCGGGATTTCCTCGCCTTCCTTTACCTTGACTTCGCCTGCCGCAACCGCCTTGGCGAGCGCTTCCTCGCCTTTCATGGCAAGCGTGGGGAAGCCTTGCTGAATGGCCATCTTGCGAAAGCTGGTGACGAATTCGAGGTAGCTTTCATCCGCCAGATTGGTGGGGCGTGGCAGAATGCCGATTGAACCGCGATCCATGATGTCTTCTCCTCAAGCCTCAGAAACATTTTCGCCGGTTTCGCGGCCGGGCAGATCGCCCGTCGGACGGCGCAGGAAACTGCCGAAGATGCGCTGCACATAAGCATCGCGCTCGGCCGCGCGCGCGGCGAGTTCCTCGGCATCAGGCAGATGTTCCTCGATGGCCTGGCTCACTGCAATGCCCTGCTTGGCCAGCACTTTTTCGAGCACCAGCACGCGGTCATGATGCGCCCAGGCAGCAGCGGACAGTTCGAGCAGGGCATCGAGCATATTGTCGATCACGACATTCTCAAAATAGACCCGGCCATTACCGCCAATTTCCTCGCCCAGATCGGCAGGCACTTCGCCGCTGATCAGATCGGCCTGGTTCAGTTCCTTGCTCATCTGCCGGTCCTTCGAACGTGTTCTTCCACTATTTCTTCCACTGCGCTCATTTGCCTGTTTTTTAGCCTGCGATGAAGGCTTAAGTGGCAAGAGTGCTGCCGACTATTCGCGAGGCGGATATTGCTCCGGCACACTTGCAAAAAAGCCGCGAGCCGCGTCATTCACCGGCCTGACTTGTGCAGCACACCAGCGCGCAGGGCCAAAGCGCGGCAAACATAGCACAAGGCGCGCAAGGAGAGAATTGTGATGGGCCAGACTTATCGCGAACTGCATCAGCAATCGCTGAGCGACCCGGAGAGCTTCTGGGGCGCTGTGGCGGCGACGCTCGACTGGAGCAAGCCCTACGAGCGGCTTGTAGGCGAAGGCAGCGGAACAAGCGCCGGCCCCATCCCGCGCTGGTTCATCGGCGGGGAATTGAATGCCTGCCACAATTGTGTCGATCGCCATGTCGAGGCGGGCTTCGGCGATGCTCCTGCGCTCCTTTACGAAAGCCCGGTCACCGGCGTTTCGCGCACGGTCAGCTTTGCGCAGCTACAGGTCCTGACCGCGCGCTGCGGCGGGGCGATGCGCGCGCTGGGCGTGGGCAAAGGCGACCGCGTGCTGATCTACATGCCCAACAGCGTGGAGGCGGTCGTCGCCATGCTCGCCTGCGCGCGGATCGGCGCGATCCATTCGGTGGTGTTTGGCGGCTTTGCGCCGCGCGAACTGGCCGCGCGCATCGATGATGCACGGCCCGCGCTCGTGATCGCGGCAAGCTGCGGCATCGAGGGCAAGAAAGTGCTGCCCTATCAGCCGATGCTCGAGGAGGCTTTCGCCCTGTCGACAAGCGGCGCGGTGCCGGTAATCTTCTGGCAGCGCGCGCATTGTCATGCTGACCTTGGCGCAGAAGGCACGCATGACTGGGAGACCGTACTCGAAAACGCTGCGCCCGTACCATGCGAGCCGATAGCGGCGACCGATCCGCTGTACATCCTCTACACTTCGGGCACGACCGGCGTCCCCAAGGGGATCGTGCGCGATACAGCAGGCTATCTGGTGGCACTCGCCTGGTCGATGAAGGGGATTTACGATTGCGCGCCCGGCGAGACTTTCTGGGCAGCAAGCGATGTCGGCTGGGTCGTGGGGCACAGCTACATCTGCTACGGGCCACTGCTCAATCGCAACGCCTCGGTGATATTCGAGGGCAAGCCTGTCGGCACGCCCAATGCCGGAATTTTCTGGCGGATCATCGCGAAGCACAAGGTCAAAAGCTTCTTCACCGCGCCCACCGCGATCCGCGCGATCAAGCAGGTCGATCCCGATGGTGAACTGGCGCGCGGGGCCGATCTTTCGTCTTTGCACGCCGTCTATCTCGCAGGCGAACGGACCGATCCCGATACGCTGCACTGGCTTGAAAAGCTGCTCGGCAAGCCGGTCATCGACCATTGGTGGCAAACCGAAACCGGCTGGGCAATCTGCGCTAGCCCGGCGGGGATCGAACGCATGCCGATCAAGCCGGGTTCGACCAGCGTGCCCATGCCCGGCTGGGACATCGCCTGCATGGGCCGCGACGGGCAGCCTGTCGCACCGGGAAAGCAGGGCGCTATCGTCGCGCGCCTGCCGCTCCCGCCGGGCGCCGCGCCGACCTTGTGGAATGCCCATGAACGCTACCGCGCGGCGTATCTCGCGGCTTTCGACGGCTGCTATCTCAGCGGCGATGCAGGCTATATCGACGAGGAGGGTCATGTCTTCGTGATGGGGCGCACCGATGATGTGATCAATGTGGCCGGGCATCGCCTTTCCTCTGCGGCAATCGAGGAGGTGCTCGCGTCGCATCCGGCGGTTGCGGAATGCGCGGTGATCGGCAAGGCCGACGCAATCAAGGGGCAGATCCCGGTCGGCTTTGTGGTGACCAAGGCGGGCGCGCAGATTGCTGCGGCGCAATTGACCGAGGAGCTCATCGCCTGCGTGCGGCACGATATCGGGCCGGTGGCAGCTTTCCGGAGCGTGCATGTGGTGGCAAAATTGCCCAAGACCCGCTCAGGCAAGATCCTGCGCAAGACCATCCGCCAGATTGCCGATGGCGAGGAGCCGCAAGTGCCCGCCACGATTGAGGATATTTCCGTGCTTGATGCCTATTACGATCTGTTCGTCACGCCATGAGCAAAGCCGCCCAGCTGCGCGCCCGACTGGCGCGGCCCGGCATCATCGCCGCGCCGGGGGTTTATGATCATATCAGCCTGCTGCTCGCGCAATCGGTGGGCTTTGAGGCGCTCTATGCCTCGGGCTATTGGGGGACGGCATCGGCGATGGGCGAGCCTGACGTGGGAATTGCTGGCATGAGCGATTTCCTGCGCAATTTCGGCGGCTTTGCCGCGCGCAGCACCGCGCCGCTCATTGCCGATGCCGATACAGGCTTTGGCAGCCTTGCCAATCTCGCCCATGCCGTGCGCGGCTATCAGAAAGTAGGCATTGCCGCGATGCAGATCGAGGACCAGCCCTTTCCCAAGATCTGCGGCCATGTCGGGCGTGCCGTATCTGCTCCAAGAGCGGAGATGCTCACCCGCATTGCCGTGGCGCTGGAGGCCCGCGGGGATGGCGAGATGCTGATCATCGCGCGCACCGATGCGCGGCGCAGCGAAGGGCTTGCAGCCGCGATTGACCGGCTGGCGGCCTATGGCGATGCGGGCGCGGATGTCCTGTTTCTTGAAGCCCCGCAATCCGAAGATGAAGTGGCCGAGGCCGCCAAGGCGCTCGCCGCCCCGCTGATGCTCAATGCCGCGCCAGCAGGTGCAATGCCGGTGCTTGAGCCTTCGCAATACGAGGCGCTTGGCGTGAAAATCGTGATCTATCCCTCGGGCGCGCCTTTGGCTGCGGCGGCGGCGGCGCAAAGCTATTACGAAGCGCTCAAACAGGGCCGCGCCACCAGCGATGGCCCGCCCGCCTATGATTTCGGCGCGATCAGCAAGCTGCTAGGCATGGACGACATCATCGCC
>DAIQNS010000026.1:5174-15164 GCA_036788315.1 Alteraurantiacibacter sp.
CCCTGCAAGACCGCCACGGGGCGGCATAGCCCATGCCGCGCGAAATCCTTGCCGCGATCAGCGAAGGAGGCGAGCCGCCACGCATAGCGCCCGCCATCCTCGACGACCCGCTGCCCGGAGAAATGGTGATCAGACTGGGCGCTGCTGGCATGTGCCATACCGATATCGGCATTGCGCGCTGGCGCCGCGAAAAGGCGGTATTTGGCCATGAAGGGGCGGGTGCCGTGGTGGCGGTGGGCGAAGGGGTGACCGCGTTTGCCCCCGGCGACCGGGTGACCGCGACTTTCGGCTCGTGCGGCACCTGTCCCAATTGCCTGCATGACCGCCCGGCCTATTGCTTCGATCATGTGGCGCAGAATTTCGACGGCGTGCGCCCGGCCTCGCGCCCGGCGATTACCCTACCCGATGGCACCGCGATCAAGAGCGAGTTTTTCCGCCAGAGCGCCTTTGCGACGCATGCGCTGGTGACCGAGCGCAATTGCGTGAAATTGCCCGATGATTTTTCCTTTGTGAAGGCCGCCCCGCTGGGTTGCGGAATCCAGACCGGCGCGGGCGCGGTGGTGAACAATTTCGCGGCACAGCCGGGCCGGGCGCTGCTGGTGATCGGCTGCGGCGCAGTGGGGCTGAGCGCGGTGATGGCGGGCGCGATCGTGGGCTGCGATCCGATCATCGCGGTCGATCTCCTGGCAGACCGGCGCGATATGGCGTTGAAACTGGGCGCGCATTATGCGCTCGATGGCGCAGACAGGGCGCTGGTCTTGGCCATCCGCGCTTTGGCGCAAGGCGGGGTGAGTTATGCGCTCGACTGTGCCGGAACACAAAGCACCTATGAAGCCGCGCTCGGGGCGCTGCATCCGGGCGGATTGTGCGGCATTGTGACCTTGCCCGGCGATTTCGGTGCGCCCGTCATGCACCCGGGCGGCATGACGTTCCTCAACACCAGCACCATCGGCATTATCGAGGGCGACAGCGTGCCCGCACGCTTCATTCCCTGGCTGATCGAGCAGCACCGCGCGGGCCGCCTGCCCTATGACAAGCTGATCCGCCAATATGCTTTCGAGGATATCGCCCAAGCCTTCGATGATCTTGCAAACGGGCGCACGTTCAAGCCGGTGCTGGTCTTCGGCTAAAGCAGCGGCGGCTTCAGGCCGCGACCAGCGCCTTCTGGCTCATCGCTTCGGCAATGCGGTCCGCGGTCTGGCGCAGCGGATCGACGAATTGCGTAATCGCATCATCCACTTTCATCGCCGCTGCGAAATAGACCACGGCAAGGCAGGCGATCAGCTTGCCTTCGGCCGAAAGGATTGGCACCGCGACCGAGGATGTCTTGCCCGGCTCGGCATTGTAGGAATTGCGCGCCTGTGTCGCGCAGCCATCGGCGCGGATCTTGTTGAGCATGTAATCATCGCCCACCATGAGCAGGCCAACGCGCGCGGAATCGTTGTCGATCGCTTCCCACCCCTCGATAATCGCCTGACGCTCTTCATCGTCGCAAAAGGCGAGATAGACCTTGCCCGTCGCGCATTCGGCGAGCGGGAGGGTGAAGCCGGGGTAATAGTTGGAGAAGGTCAGCGAGGTCATCGCATGGGTGGAATCGCGAAGGATAATGCGATTGCCCACACGCGTCGTCAATGAGACAGGCCAGCCGATTTCGCGGCACAGCGCTTCGATATGCGGACGCGCCTGACTGACCAGCGCGTCCTCTTCCTGAAAGCCCAGCGAAAGCGTCTGCACCAGCGAAGTCACGCGGTAGCGCTTGCGCGCTGGCTCACGCTCGATCAGTCCTTCTTCGAGCAAGGTATGAACAATGCGGCTGGCGGTGGGATAGGGGATTTCGGCGGAGCGGGCGATGCCCATCATGGTGATCGGCCCATCGCGGTTCACCGCCGACAGAACTGCAATTGCCCGAGAGATCGCCCTGACCGTCATAATTGCTCCTCCATGCGCTGCTTCTATAGCAAACCGCACGCCAATCCATGACCCATTTATCCGCAACGCAGATAAAGCGGCCAAGTTCCCGGGCCACTAATCCATCTGGCGGATATTCGCGCGCCTCAACGAATCGCGCTCCCCTTTCGCTGGTTGAAATTTGCAGATCGCGCCGCTTGTGACCGTTGGGCAACAGGCCGCTTTTCACGGCGGCGGTATACCGCGAAGTATTCGCTGCCGCACGCCGCAAATAAACATGCAGCCCAATGTCTTACCGCGATTGCGAGCGAAAATCGGCCACGCCCCACACGCGCCGGTCAACAGCCCTCGGCGCGGTAGAGCGCGTTTTTAGCAAAAGCGGTCGTAAAAAATCTATTGCAAGCATTTCTGATCAAAGTACTAGTCGGGGCAATTAGTGTCCGATTACAGTACAGGGCTACTTTTGTATTGGTTTTTGATCAGCGGCTGCAAAGTACAAATTTGACTTGTTTGAATTATTGAATGGAAATAGGTGAACTCTTTCAAAGCATATTGGTACATTTTGAGATAAAAAATAAGCAAACGGGGGGCCTTCAGGAGAAAATTTTGACAATCGCTTGCTCGCGAAAAGAGCAGATTGCATTTTTCCCTGTCCTCCAATTCTCAATTGTTTCTCGTATGGCTTTCGAACTTTCTTTTGGGGGCTGATAGTAAATCATAACGATTGCTATTTGTCGTTTGCATAATTTCACAGTTGGGAGAGTATAATGAGGCGTTTTAACAATAAAGCTCGGATCGCATCCACTTCTGCACTGGGTCTCGTCTTGGCCTGTGCTTCTCCAGCTTTCGCGCAAGGTGCCGCACAGACGGGTGCCGCCGATGCTGATGAGACGACCCAGCCCGCCCCCGAGACAGCGCCGCTGGACGGCAGCACCATTCTGGTGAGCGGGCTCCGCGCCAGCTTGCAGGATGCGGTTCAGCAAAAGCGCAATGCGGATGTCATCATCGATGGCATTTCGTCGGATGACATCGGCTCGACGCCCGATCTTAACCTCGGCGAAGCGCTGCAGCGCATTCCCGGCGTCCAGATCGACCGCTCGGAAGAGCGCCGCAACGCCTCTGTCAGCGTGCGCGGCCTGCCGGGCCGTTTCGCCAACACCTCGCTGATGGGCCAAAGCATTGCCCGCTCGGGTCGCCGCAACAACAATGGCAGCCCCTTCGGCATTTTCGACGCCTCGATTTTCAATGGCGCGAATGTCGTCAAATCCTTCAATGCCGATACGATCGCCGGGGGGCTCTCGGCCAATATCGACTTGCGGCTGAACTCCGCGCTGTCGCGCAAGGACGGCCTCGTTCTGCGCAGCGAAGTCCAGTACGAAGAAACCACGCAGGACTTCAATCCCGCGCTCTTCGCCGGATTTTCCAAGCGCCTCTCGGACAGTTTCGGCGTCTATGGTAATGTCGCCTGGTCCAAGCAGAGCTTCCGCCGCGACGAGATTTCGATCAATTCCTACAATCGCTTCTCGGACGTACGCGCGGCACAATTCGGCGTTGCGGCGACGGCTTCTGACGGCACCGCGCAGCACCTTGTGTTTCCCGGCGAATTGCGCGTCCAGACCCGCAACGAGGAAGGTTACCGCCTGTCCGCGAGCGGCGGCGCGGAATTCCAGGTCACCGAAAGCCTCAGCCTGCGCCTTGATGGCATCTACACCAGCCGCAATCTCGACAACGCGCGGCTCGATGTCTTGCGCATGAACTTCGCGGATGTCGGCAACAATCCGCGCACCGGGGACACGACGGGGCAGATCAGCCTCGATCCTGCGACCATCATGGACCTGGGATCAGGAGAGTTCGGCAACCTTGAGGGCAATATCTTCCTCGCCCCGGTCGTCACCTCGCGCAATGTGCCCTATTTCTCCGATACGCGCGTGTTCACCGGCAAGGACGAGGTCTGGGCACTCTATCCCGCAATCGAGTTCGAGAACGACACCTGGAAGGGCCGCGTCGTCGGCACGATTTCCAAGGCGGTCGGCGCGGATAACGAGATCCTCGTCGGGGCGCGGCGTCAGTTGATCTCCAACCCGAGCGGCGGCAATGCCGCAGCACGGCCGTTCCAGAATACGCTCTCGAACGGCGTGATCGTGACGCTCAATTCGGGCGCGGGCAATTTCGAGAACCTCAGCTTCACCACCACCCTGCCCGAGCCTTTGTTCGATTTTAACAACCGCACCTACACCACCACAAACGCGCGTACCACGGCAACGACAGTGGCCATTCCCGGGCGCGGCCAGAACAACGTCCTGATTACCGGCTCGCCCAACAGCGTCGAGCGCGACCTCTACTCGATTGCCGGCGATTTCGAGCGCAAGTTCGAATTCGGCCCGTTCACCGCATTCAAGTTCGGCGCGCGCTATGACAAGGAAAGCGGCGAAACCATCACCTTCGACAACACGCTCGCCGGGTCCAACCTTGCCAATCTTGACGACGACATCATCCGCGATCACCTGGGTTTCAGCACTGGCGGCGAGTATTTTGGCGGACTGATTCCCGGCGTTTCGGCAGGGCCCGCAATTTTCGGCGTCAATGTCGACCGGGTGATCGAGCTGGTCTCGCAAGGCGGCCTTGCGCCAAACCTCGCAGCACCGCTGCTGCCGGTGGCCTCGACCACCGCCAACCCGCTCACACCGGATCAGATCGCGGCCAACCTGGCAGCGAACATCGCGGCGGTAACGGCGGCGGCAGGACAGGGTTTCGTGATCGTCAACACCAACGGGACGGTCAACGCCAACAGCGCGGTGCCGATCGACGCGGTCATCTCTTCAAGCGGTTTCTACAATCTGCCCTCGACCATCGCCACGGGCGTTCCGCTGAACCGCATCCGCCAGGGCAATTTCGCCACCGATCGCAAGAACTTCGAAGCTTACGGCCAGTTCGCGTTCAATCTGGAAGACTGGTCGGCCAGCGGTCTGCCGATCCGCGGCAATTTCGGCCTGCGCTATGTCCGGGCCGAACTGTCGGGCGAGGACACGATCACCAACCCCTCGATCCCCGATGGCCCGGCCGAAGGCGTCTACAGCGCCTTCCTGCCGTCGGCCAATCTGATATGGGAGCTGACCGACCGTCTGCAATTCCGCGCAGCCTATTACCACACCTTCGAAGCTTTCGACGTGGCCGAGTTCACACCCGCGCCGACCTACTCGACCTTTACCCCGACCAATCCGCTCGCAACCACGCCGCAGCCTGACGATTACGACGTGTTCTTCAGCACGCTCGATGTCGAGCCGCGGTCTTCGGAAGCCTTCGATGTGCTGCTCTCGTGGTACAACCGCCCCGGCGGCATCATCTCGCTGGGCTATTTCAACAAGAGCGTAACTGTGAACCAGCGTCTGCGCCTGTGCCCGGTCGGCCAGTCCGTGAGCGCACCGCTGTTCAACCCGGCGACCGGCGAGATCGAGCAGACAAGCCTCGGCCCAGTCTACATCAACCCCAACAACACTGATGAATGCCGGATCGACGTGCTCGGCACGCAGGTGGGTGATTTCGACGATCCGACAATCGCAATCTTGCAGACCTTGCAAGTGACGCAGCCCGTAACAATCCAGGGCCTTGAAGCGCAGATCCAGCAGGATCTTTCCTTCTTGCCGGGACCGCTCAAGAACTTCGGCGTCATCCTCAACGTATCGCGCGTCTGGTCCGAGAAGGTCGACGGGATCGAATTCTTCAATGTCTCGGAAGTCTTCGGCAACGCGATCCTCTATTATGAAGACCGTCTCTTCCAAGGGCGTCTCGCGTACAATTACGCAGGCGAAGTCACGCTCGGCGATGGCGGCACGTTCAACGGTCTGGGACGCACCGTGGCCCCGCGCGGTCAGCTCGACTTCTCGGGCGCGATCAAGCCGACCAAGAACCTGGAAGTCCGGGCCGAAGTGTTCAACATCACCAATAGCGTGCGGCGCGATTTCCAGAACTTCGAGGAAGCCAACCGGCGCGCCAGCTATGACGGCCTGACCTATGCGCTGGGCGTTACCTACAAATACTAGGGGCGACCAAGCCAGAAGACCGAGCGGCCGATCTGACAAAAGTCAGGTCGGCCGTTCCGGTTTGCGGCGAAGAGAACTGCTGCGAGAGGACAAAGACTGCCCCATGCGCGCTTGTGCGGGCAGAGGAATGGTGAGCCCTGCTGGGTTCGAACCAGCGACCTACTGATTAAAAGTCAGTTGCTCTACCGACTGAGCTAAGGGCCCCCATGCGGGTAGGCGGCATGGAGCCGCCGGGCGTCACCTAGGCATAGGCTTGGGGCTGGTCAAGCGCCCATGGCTCGCAAATGCGCGCGCACCCAGCTTTCCGGGCGCGCCGATGGCCGGCTTGGTGAGCCGCGCATGAAGCTGGCCGAGCGTGAGCCCGGTAAGCGGATCGCGCCAGCGCCGGGCAATTGCCGAAGCCGGACCGAGCACGAAAGCGCGTTCACAGAAGTGCTTGTGCGGAATGCTGAGCTGCGCATCGGCGACAATCCCACCGCTCCACAGGATGATATCGAGATCAAGCGTGCGCGCCTGCCAGCGCCGTCCGCGCCGCTCGCGTCCATGGCGCAGCTCCACATCCTGCAGCATTGCCAGCATGGCTTGGGGCGCAAGCGCGCTGCGGATGACAGCCGTGCCGTTTGCGTATTCGCGCTGCGAGGGGCCTATGGGGCGGCTGGTGATGAAAGGCGAGACCGCCTCCACAAGGCAGCCGCTCATGGCAATCATTTCAAGCGCGGATCGCAGCACATCGCGCGGGCGCCCGAACCGGACATGCCGCTGATTGCTGCCGAGCGCGATCAGATAATGATGCAAGGCCAAGGTGAGGTCAGATATCCTCGACGATCCGGCCATAAAGCTGCGGCCGGCGATCGCGGAAGAAGCCCCAACTCGCGCGGTGCTGGCGCGCGGCATCTAGATCAAGCTGTGCCACCAGCACGCCGGCTTCCCCCGCCCCGTATTCGGCAATCATGTCGCCCCATTCGTCACAGATGAAGGAATGGCCGTAAAAGGTTGTGCCGTCCGCCATGCCGCCCTCGTGCCCGATGCGGTTGGCCGCGACCACGGGCATGCAATTGGAGACCGCATGGCCGATCATCGCGCGGCGCCACATGCGGCTTGTGTCCATTCCGGCATCCTTGGGCTCGGACCCGATCGCGGTAGGATACATCAACACCTGCGCGCCTTTGAGTGCCAGCACCCGCGCGGTTTCGGGATACCACTGGACCCAGCAGCTGCCGATGCCGATGCGCGCCCCGAACACATCCCAGGTCTTGAACCCGTCATTGCCCGGGCGGAAATAGAACTTCTCCTCATAGCCCGGCCCATCGGGAATATGGCTTTTGCGATAGGTGCCGATGATCTGGCCGTCCGGGCCGATCATGGCGAGCGTGTTGTAATAATGATGCCCGTCACGCTCGAAAAAGCTCGTCGGAATGGCCACGCCCAATTTGCCCGCCAGCGTCTGCATCGCCAGCACCGAGGGATGCTCGGCCACAGGGCGGGCAAGCGCGAAGAACTGATCGCGCTCCTCGCGGCAGAAATAGGGGCCGGAAAACAGCTCGGGCGGCAGGATCACCTGCGCCCCCGAAGCCGAAGCCTGCTCCACCAGAGCGGCAACGGCGGCGATATTGGCTTGTTCGTCCTCGCCGCCCAAAGGCAGCTGCAGCGCGGCTACGGTCAGTGTGGTCATGGCACCTGCAATTACTTCTCGCGCAAGGCAAAGTCCACTTGCACGATGACCTCGCTGGTCGTTTGTCCGGGCATGATGGTGAGCTTATTGGCGAGAAGCAAGGCTGGCTTGCGCATCCCCGCAGCTTTCCATCACTGCCAAGCCAACAGCGCGCTTGCTTCGCTGTTGCACTGTGGCAGGAATGGGGCGGCGCGTCTGAACCGTATATCTACATGATTTACTTCTTGGGATCTATTTCTTGGCGAACAGCAAGGTCATGCGGTCGCTTTCGCCCATGGCCTGTCTTGCGGCACGTGCTGCCTCGTCGCCTTCGGCAACGCCGCGCATGCTTGGTGGCATGAACCAAACGCCCGGCTCGTGATCGGCAGTGTCGAGCGGATTGGCGTTCACTTCGCTCGTGCCCACCAGATCGAAGCCATAGAAGTCCATCAGAGCGATAACGGCATCCTGCGACATATAGCCCTTGGGGCCGGTGCTGTATTCATGGCTTGCCCCTTTGGCGGCGCGGTGCTGCACGATGCCGATCATGCCATCGTCCTTGAGCAGATCGCGCATGCCTTTCAATTCGACATCGAGCATGTTCCAGTTCGACAGACCATGCAGATTGCGGAACACCAGAATGCGGTCGAAAGTGCCTTTGTGCTTCTCGGGCACAGCGTTCATCGGGTAGGCGGCAATCTTGTCCGCGCTGACCCCGGTCCATTCGGCAACCTGCGCGGGAAAGGCCTCCGCGCCCGCGATGATGCGTGCATTCGCTTCGTCGGAGAAGGGCGTTGCATCGGTGTTGAACCAGAGCCCGACATACTGCCCCTCATCAGCCAGATAGGGGGCGAGAATGCGGCTGTACCAGCCCCCTCCCGGCGCATATTCGCCAATTTTCATGTCGGGCGCGACCTGGAAAAAGGTCAGCGTCTCGGCCGGGTTGCGGTATTGGTCGCGCGCTGAATCCTCGCTGCGGATGTCGCTGGCGATGGCGGCAGCGAGCGCGGGATCGGTGTGATCCGCGGCATGATGATCGGCATGCGCCGGGGCGCTGATGGCCAGAACGGCGGCGGCGGCAAACAATGTGGCAAAACGCATCGCAATCGCTCCCAGTAAAATGACGGGCCTCAAAATGTCCAAATCAGATGACAACAGCGTGTCTCATTCCCATTTATCCCCCAGACGAACAGCTGAGCGCAAGGAATTTTCTATGAACCGACAAGTCATCGTGGCCGGGGGGTGTTTCTGGTGCACCGAAGCGGTGTTCAGGGATGTGGTGGGCGTTACCGAGGTCGAGAGCGGTTATATCGGCGGCAATGTGCCCGATCCGACCTACAAGGCGGTGTGCAGTGGCAGCACCGGCCACGCCGAAGCGATTCGCGTGACCTTCGATCCCGCTATTGTCAGCCTCGATGATATCCTCGACATGTTCATGGGCACGCACGACCCCAGCCAGCTCAACCGGCAGGGCAATGATGTGGGCACGCAATATCGCAGCGCCATTTTCCCGCTCGAGGATGAGCAGCGCGCCGCCGCACAGGCCGCGATCGAGCGCTGGAACGCCGAAAGCGGCAAGACCGCCGTGACCACGATCGAAGGCCCCGCGATCTGGTATCCGGCGGAGGATTATCACCAGGATTACTGGGAAGGCGAAGGCCGCCGCAACCCCTATTGCCTCGCGGTGATTCCGCCCAAGCTGATGAAATTGCGCAAGAGCTTTGCAAGCAAGGTCAAAGCCTAAAGCTCTTTTGCGGGCAATGGGCAGCAGCGGCAAGCCCATGAGGCAGGGTTGATCATCTGATGCCGATTTGCACAATCCGCCGCGACAGTGGTGACAAGCGAATACGGCTCGGCTTATAGCTCTGGCATGACTCTCCTCATATTCTATGTGTCGCTCGCGCTGATCGTGTCATTTTTCTGCTCGCTGCTGGAAGCTTCACTGCTTACGATCACGCCGTCCACCATCCGCTCAGCCGAGGATCGGGGCGCGCGCTGGGCGGTTCGGCTGCGGCATCTCAAGCAGGATGTGGAGCGCCCGCTATCTGCGATCCTCACGCTCAACACGGTGGCGCATACGATGGGGGCCGCAGGCGCAGGGGCACAATATGCCAAGGTCTACGGCGCGGGCAGCGAAGCGATTTTCGCCGCTGTGCTGACGCTGGCCGTGCTGATCTTTACCGAGATTATTCCCAAGACCCTCGGCGCGCGTTACTCAGCGCGGCTTGCCCCCTTCACGGCATGGATGCTGCCGATCATGATCACGGTGCTGGCCCCGCTGGTCTGGGCATCACGTCAGATCACCCGCGTTATCACACTCGGGAAACCGGCAGAACTGCCGCGCCACCGCGAGGAATTGATGGCAGTGGCCAGTCTGGGTCATGCATCGGG
>DAIQNS010000027.1:0-14743 GCA_036788315.1 Alteraurantiacibacter sp.
TGTGGCATGCCGATGCGGTCGCCATGCGCGAGGAAATCCGCCAGCATGTGAAGCGCGAGGCACAGTGACGCAGATTCCCGGCAATGCACCTGACGAGGTTCCGGGCGAGGTTCCGGGCGAGGTGAGCGAAAGCGGCGAGTGGCTTCGCACCAATCCCTTGAGCGTGGTCGCGCGCGGCCTCGTTCAGCTGCGCGGCATGGTGATCCCCTTCATTGCCATCCTTGTTGGCGGCGCGCAGATCATGGAAAACTCCTTGGTCGTCGTGCCGATCTTTGGCCTCATCATCGCCGCGGCACTTATCAGCGCGGGCTATAGCTGGTATGTGACGCGCTACCGCATCGGCTCATCAGTCGCGCGGCGCGCTCGGTGCCGTTCGAGCGCATTCAGGACGTCAGCCTCGAGCAGAAGCTGATCCCGCGCCTTCTGGGGTTGGTCGAAGTGCGCTTCGAAACGGGCGCTGGCGGCGCGGACGAACTGCATCTCGCCTATGTGAGCGAAGCCGAGGGCGAGGCATTGCGCGAAACCATCCGCGCCTTGTCCGATGGCGTGCAAGCGATTCCCGCCGCGAGCACCGCGCAAGGCGAAGCGCGGAGCACCGAAAGCACAAGCGAACTGCTGTTCGCGATGGGACCGGAACGGCTGTTCACTTTCGGCCTGTTCGAATTTTCGCTGATCGTTTTTGCCGTGGTGATTGGCCTGGCCCAGCAGCTCGATTTCCTGCTGCCTTTCGGCTGGGAGGAAATCGAAAGCTGGTTTTCGCAGCCCGATGCGCGCGCCGAGACCTTGCGCGAGGTGCAATGGCTTACCGGGATCGGTGGCTTGCTTGCCAGCCTGTTCGGCGTGATCGCTATCGGCATGGCTACAGGAATTGTCCGCACGGCCCTGCGTGATTGGGATTTCCGGCTCGAACGCACCGCAAAGGGCTTTCGGCGCCGCCGTGGATTGCTCACGCGCACCGATGTGGTGATGCCCGCGCACAGGGTTCAGGCGCTGGTGATCGCCACGCGCTTCTTGCGAAGGCGCTTTGGCTGGCATTCGCTGTCCTTCATCAGCCTTGCCCAGGATGCAGGCTCGGCCAACCACGATGTAGCCCCCTTTGCCAAGCTGGAAGAGATTGCCCCGATTGTCGATGCGGCGGGATTTGCGCTGCCCGGCGATGCCATGGAGTGGCGCCGCGCCAGCGCGCGCTATTATTTCGACCGCGCGCTTTTCTACGCACTGGTGCTGGGAATTCCTGCGCTCGCGGTCATCGCTCTGGTGCAGGACAACTGGGGGCTGTGGGGCGGCCTGGCGCTTGCGCTGCTCACAGCTTACCGCGTGGTGGAGCAGTACTGGCTGTGGCGGGTCGATCGCCATGCGCTCGATCCAGCGCAGGTGCTCTCGCGCCTTGGCTGGCTTGCGCCGCGCTTGCAGATTGCAAGCCGGGTGAAGCTGCATTCGGTCGAGATCGCGCAGGGGCCAATTGCGCGCATGCGCGGCTATGCGAACCTCAATTTCGGGCTCGCAGGCGGCGCGCTGGCATTCCGCGGGCTGCATATCGAAGATGCAAGAAGGCTGCGCCTCGCTGTGCTCGAGAGCATCGCCTCAGTCGATTTCGCCCGCCTTCCGCGATAATCACGCATCACATACGAAATGGCCCCGACCAGACAGCCGGGGCCATTCACTTCTCAGGCTAAGAGGCAGGCGCGTTAATACGCGAGGCCATAGAAGCCATAGACTTCGTGACCGAAGCGGTCGTTATAGTCAGGCGCGGCATCGCGGCCGTAATTGGGCGCATCGTTCAGCCGATCCTTGTCGATATTGACGACATAGCCACCCTTCTCGGTATCGTAATCGAGCGAATCCCACGGAATGGGATAGAAGCTTTCATTCAATCCAAGAAAGCCGCCAAAACTCATGACGGTGTATTCGACACGGCCCGAGCGTTTGCCGATCATCACGTGATCGATATGGCCCAGATCATCGCCATCAGTCGAATAGACCTTGGTGCCTTCGACCTTGCTTGACGAGATCAGATTATCGCCTTCGTCGCGTTCAAGCGGGCGCGAGCGATCAAATTGCGAGCGGCGATTGAGCTCATCATCGGAAAAGCGGTTCTGGTTGCTTTCGCCGCGATAACTCTGGGTCTGTGTGCGATTTTCCATGGGGCAATCCTTCTCTCTGGCTTGCGGCCAAGGCAAATGCGCTTCCGGATGAAGCCTTGCGGCTTGTTCTGGCAGGCAAGAACCTGCCGCCAAAACGCCGCTTCTACATTTGCCAGGCCATTGGCTTGGTTATTAAACCAACCCATCAGCGCGGCCAAAGGTTCCGCAGATTTGCCCCAGTTTTCCAGCAGCTTGCCTGCCAAATCGGGCTATTCGGCGCGCAGGTCCGCCCATTCGGGATGGCGGTCGAACTGTGCCGCCACATAGGGGCACGCGGGGATGATCGTGAAGCCGCTCGAACGCGCATCTTCCATCAGCGCTTCGACGAGCTTGAACGCAATCCCCTTGCCGCGCGCCTGTGGCGGGGTGAAAGTGTGATCCGCAATCCGCACGTCGCCCTGCCTGCTTGCAGCCTTGCGCCAGGTCAATTCGGCTGGCGCGCTGCTGCCTTCGACATCGAGGCGGTACGCGCCGCGCGCGCCATCATCCTCGTGCGAAATGGTGATTTCATCGGCCATGCGTCTTTTCTCCGTCTTGCGCCTTGCCGGGCGGGGGGGCATGGCGGCGGTCATGCAGTTTCTGTCGGACAACGCCGCCCCTGTCCACCCGCGCGTGTGGGATGCCATGCGTGCCGCGGACGAGGCCGATGCGCCATATGATGGCGACAGGCTGAGCCAGCAACTGGACGAGGCGTTCAGCCAATTGTTCGGCCGTGAATGTGCAGCCTTGTGGGTGGCGACGGGAACCGCGGCGAATTGCCTCGCACTTGCGACCATGACGCAGCCGCATGGCGCAGTGATCTGCCATGAGCAGGCGCATATCGAGATGGACGAATGCGGCGCGCCGGGATTTTATCTGCACGGTGCCAAACTGCTGTTGGCAGGCGGCAAGGGCGCTATGCTCACGCCCGCTTCGATCCGCGCGGTGTTGCACGGGATTACGCGCGGCGTGCATCAAGTGCCAGCGCAAGCGATCAGCATCACTCAGGCGAGCGAATACGGGCTGTGCTATGCGCCAGCGCAAGTGCGCGAAATCGGCGAATTGGCGCGCGAGCATGGCCTTGGCCTGCATATGGACGGCGCGCGTTTTGCCAATGCCGTGGCCTGGCTCAAATGTGCGCCTGCCGAGGCGGCGGGGCCGGTTGATACGCTGAGTTTCGGCTTTACCAAGAATGGCGCAAAGGACGCAGAAGCGATGGTCTTCTTCGATCCCGCCAAGGCCGAGATCGCCCGCTGGCGGCGCAAGCGCGCGGGCCATCTGCAAAGCAAGGGGCGCTATCTCGCAGCGCAAATCCTCGCTTTGCTGAAAGACGATCTGTGGCTTGAGCTGGCGCGCGCGGCCAACGGCGCGATTGCGCAAGTGGCGCGCGGCGCGGGCGAGCGGTGCCTGTTCGCGCCGCAATCCAACGAGGTCTTCGTCCGCCTCACACAAACCGAACGCGCGGCGCTGCGCGATCAGGGCTTTGCCTTTTACGATTGGGATGAGGAAAGCGCGCGGTTCGTTGCCTCGTGGAACACCGCGCCTGCCCATGCTGACGCGCTCGGCAAAGCGATCGCTGCCCTATGAGCGATAATCCTGCGAGCGCGCCGGTGCGCCAGCATCTGCTGCTGCGCCCGGGCGTTGCATTGCCCTTTGCCGCGGTGGCGCTGATCTGGGGCTCGACCTGGTTCGTGATCAAGGACGGGCTCGAAGCCGCGCCGCCAAGCTGGTCGGTCGCGTTCCGCTTTGCCATCGCCGCTGTGGTGATGTTCGCGCTCGCCGCGCGCAGCGGCAAGGGGCTTTCGCTGACGCGCGAAGGCCATGCGATGGCCGCGCTGATCGGTCTGGTGCAATTCTCGCTCAATCTGAACTTTGTCTATCACGGCGAGCAGCATCTCACCTCGGGCATCGTCGCGGTGATGTTCGGCCTGCTGATCCTGCCCAATGCGATCCTGGGCCGAATTTTTCTGGGAACACAGGTGACGCGCCGGTTCATAGCCGGAACGATGGTTGCACTGGTGGGCATTGTGCTTCTGCTTATCAACGAAGGGCTGGGCATGCCCGCAGGCACCGATCTGGCGCTTGGCATCGCGCTGGTCAGTTGCGGCATCCTCGCGGCATCGGCGGCCAATGTAATGCAGGCCAGCAAGGCGGCGCAGCGCAGCCCTCTCCTGACCTTGCTCGCATGGGGCATGGCCTGGGGCTTTGTGTTTGACACCGCCTATGCCTTCATTGCCGATGGTCCGCCGGTCTGGCCGCGCGACTGGAGCTATTGGGCCGGCGTCGCCTATCTCGCGATCGTGGGTTCGGTCATCACTTTCCCCTTGTATTTCAATCTGATCCGCGATCTTGGGCCCGGGCGCGCAGCGTATAACGGGGTGGCGGTGCCGGTGGTGGCAATGGTCCTCTCGACGCTGTTCGAGGATTATCGCTGGAACCTGCTGGCCGCGAGCGGTGTGGTTCTGGCGCTTGCCGGAATGGTCATAGCCCTGCGCGGCCGTCAGGTCGATTGAAGCGCGGTCCGCAAGGCGGCAAGACCTTCGACATAGGTCGGGTAGGAAGGCCGCCAGCCCAGCACCCGCCGCGCCTTGCCGTTCGCGACGCGCCGGTTCTCGGCATAGAAGCCCAAGGCCATGGGCGAGAGCTCGGCCTCCTCCAGCGAAACGAGCGGGGGCAGCGCGCGGCCCATCAGCATACACGCATGTTCAATGAGCAGGTTCTGGCTGCAGGGCAGATCATCGCCCAGATTATACGCGCCCGCCGGGCCATTGCCGGTGAGCGCGGCCATGACGCCGCTGGCAATATCGGCCACATGAACCCGGCTGAACACTTGTCCCGGCATGGCAATCCGTTTCGCGCTACCTTGGGCAAGGCGTTCGAACACGCTGCGCCCCGGGCCGTAAATTCCGGGCAGGCGGAAAACGTGCGCGCCCATCGCCAGCCAGCGCGCATCGGCATCCGCGCGGGCGCTTCGCCTGCCGCTGCCTGTCGGTGTGCTTTCATCGACCCAGGCCCCCTGTTGATCGCCGTAAACGCCGGTCGAGGAGAGATAGCCCAGCCATTTGCCCTTGAGCGCGGCTTCATGCGCGCCGAGCACCGGATCGCTTTCGTTCGCGGGAGGGACGCTCGAAAGCACATGGCTTGCGCAGCCGATCGCCTCGCGCACCGCGGCATGATCGGCGAAATTCACATCGCCATCGCGCCCGGTCGCACGCACCTGCCAGCCCGCCGCCTCCGCCCGCGCGGCAATCATTTTGGCGCTATAGCCCAGTCCGAAAATCAACAGTCGGTTCATCGTAATCCATCTCTAGCCTCTCGACTGGCGCGCGAAAGACCTTAAGTCTGCGCTCATGGATATAGCCCAAGCATCACCCACCCTTGCCGCCTCGCCCGAAATACGCCGCGAGGATTATCGCCCTTTTGCCTGGCGCGTGCCCGAGGTCCATCTCGATTTCCAGCTTGGCATGGACAGGACGAGCATTGTTGCCCGGCTATCGCTTGAGCGCAACCCTGCGGCCGGGCGCGAGGCGACCATCAGGCTCAATGGCGACGGGCTCAAGCTCGACCGGCTTCTGCTCGACGGGGAGCCTCACGAGGACCACGCGATGGAGGGCGCCGATCTGGTGGTGACGCTGCCGGGCGATGGGCATGAACTGACCATCCACACCACGATTGACCCTGCCGCCAATACGCAATTGATGGGCCTGTTCGCCTCGGGCGGGATGCTGTGCACCCAGTGCGAGGCCGAGGGCTTCCGGCGCATCACCTTCTTCCCTGACCGGCCCGATGTGCTCTCGGTCTATACCGTGCGCATGAGCGCGCCGCGCGATGCCTTCCCGATCCTTCTGTGCAATGGCAACCAGACCGGCGCGGGCGAGGATGGCGCGGGCGGGCACTGGGCCTTGTGGCATGATCCCTGGCCCAAGCCGTCCTATCTGTTTGCGCTCGTGGCCGGCGATCTGGTCGCCAATTCGGATAGTTTTGTCACCATGAGCGGGCGCGAAGTCGCGCTCAATGTCTGGGTGCGCAAGGGTGATCTGGAGCGCACCGGCCATGCCATGGAAGCCTTGAAGCAGAGCATGCGGTGGGACGAGGAAACCTTCGGGCGCGAATATGACCTTGATCTCTACAACATCGTCGCCGTGTCCGATTTCAACATGGGCGCGATGGAGAACAAGGGCCTTAATATCTTCAATACCAAATATGTTCTGGCCGATCCCGAAACCGCGACCGATGGCGATTTCGATGCGGTCGAGGGCGTGATTGCGCATGAGTATTTCCACAATTGGTCGGGCAACCGGGTGACCTGTCGTGACTGGTTCCAATTGTCGCTCAAGGAAGGCTTCACGGTCCTGCGCGATCAATTGTTCAGCCAGGACATGGGCAGCGCGCCGGTGAAGCGGATCGAGGATGTGCGGATTTTGCGCAGCGCGCAGTTTCCCGAGGATTCAGGCCCGCTCGCGCATCCCATCCGGCCCGACAGTTACCGCGAAATCAACAATTTCTACACCGCGACGGTCTACAACAAGGGTGCCGAAGTCATCCGCATGATGCGCACCATGGCAGGCGAGGAAGCTTTCCGCGCAGGCTGCGATCTCTATTTCGAGCGGCACGACGGCGAGGCCGCGACCTGCGAGGATTTCGTGCGCGCGATCGAAGCGGGCGCGGGGCTCGACCTTACGCAGTTCCGCCTGTGGTACAGCCAGGCCGGCACGCCAAAGGTCAGCTTGCGGATGGAGCGCGTCGGCGAGACTATCGTGCTGCATCTGACGCAGAGCGTGCCCGCAACCCCCGGCCAGCCCGACAAGCAGCCGATGCCCATTCCCTTGCGCATCGCGCTGTTCGACCGGGCCACCGGCACGCGGGTCGAGGAAGAGCTCATTGTTCTGACGAAGAGCGAGCAAAGTGTGACCATGCGCGGCGCGGCGCGTGATCCGGTGCTCTCGGTCAACCGCGGCTTTTCCGCACCGGTCAGCCTTGAGCGCGCGATCAGCGAGGAGGATCTGGTGTTCCTCGCCGCGCATGATGATGATCCCTTTGCCCGCTACGAAGCTTTGCAGGATCTTGCGATCGACCATCTGCTGCGCGCGATTGCCGGGGAGCTTGACGCGGCGGCGCTCGCCTCGGGAAGAGAAGCGATCGGCAACGCCATGCGCAATGTGCTTGGCGATGCGCGCCTCGATGATCTGATGCGCGGCGAATTGCTTGTGCTGCCCGGGGAAACCTATCTGACAGAGCGCATTGCCCATGCCGACCCGGGCGCGGTGCATCGTGAGCGCCAGGCGCTGCGCCGCTGGCTCGGCGGGCATATGCGCGGTGCCTTGCTAGAAGTGCATGATCGCGCTGCGGCCGAGGGCGCGAATGCCTTCAGCCTTGCAGCACCGGCGCGCGGGGCACGCAAGTTGAGGACGCAGACGCTGGCCTATCTCGCCGCCGGAGATGCGCAGCTTGGCGAGGAGCTCGCGAGCCGGCAGTACGACCGAGCCGACAACATGACCGACCGGCAAGGCGCGCTGATGGTGCTCGCCAGCCTGCCGGGCGATGCGCGCGCGGCGAAACTGCAGGATTTCTACGACAGGTTCAGCGGCAATGAACTGGTGATCGACAAATGGTTCGCGATCCAGTCCAGTTCCACGCACCCCTGCGTGATCGAGCAAGTCCAGGCGCTCGCCAGCCACCCCGATTTCACGCTCCGCAATCCCAACCGGGTGCGCTCCTTGTTCATGGCCTTTGCGGCCAATGCGCACGCCTTTCACGCATCCAATGGCGCGGGCTACCGGATTATCGCCGATCTCATCCTGAAGCTTGACCCGGTCAATCCGCAAACCGCGGCGCGCTTCGTCTCGCCGCTCGGGCGCTGGCGCAAGATCGAGCCCATGCGCGCAGCGCTGATGCGCAGCGAGCTCGAACGCATTGCCGCCGCGCCCGGCCTCTCACGCGATACATTCGAGCAGGTGAGCCGCAGTCTTGGCTGACCCGGCGGCAATAAACCGGCCAGAGATTTTGCGCAGCGCCTCGCTCAAAGGGGTGCCGCATGGCTTTTGCGGCGCCATTGCGCACGGCGCGCCGCCGCAGCCCGACTGGATCGTGCCGGGCGGGCAGCTGGTGCTGGTGAAGCAGGTCCATAGCGCCGAGGCGATTGCGGTCAGTGAGCCTTTTGCCGAAGACCAGCGCCCCGAAGTCGACGCCATGGCGAGCGCCGCGCCGGGCCTGGTGCTGGGCATCGTCACGGCCGATTGTGCGCCCATGCTGCTGGCCGACCGACAAGCGGGCGTGATCGGCGCGGCGCACGCGGGCTGGCGCGGCGCATTTGGCGGCGTGATCGAGGCGGTGATTGCGCGCATGGAAGAACTCGGCGCGCGCCGGGCGCATATCGCCGCGGCCATCGGCCCTGCCATCGCGCAGGCGAGCTATGAAGTGGACGAGGCGTTTCGCGCACGCTTCCTCGCGCAAACAGCGGATAACGCGCGCTTCTTTGTTGCCGGGGCGGGCGAACGCGCTGGCCATCACCAGTTCGATCTGCCCGCCTATGTCGCGCACCGGCTTGCGCGGGCCGGCATTGAAACTGTCGATGATCTTGGCGAGGATACCTATTGTCAGGAAGCGCGCTTCCATTCCTTCCGCCGCGCGACGCATAAGGCGCAGCCCACCTACGGTCGGCAGTTTTCGCTTGTCGCTTTGCCGCTGTAAGCGGGCAGCTCGTCCTTCCGCGCCACCTGCCCGGATGTCCACAATGTGACGCCAAGTGAACATGCACCAATTGCCGGGGTTGGCAGGCGGGCATTGCTGGTCTATCAGCCGCGCGAAGACGCGTTCAAACGTGATGTTTGAGCGCCGAATCGTTGAATTCTTTTGGGCCCCCCAAGGCAGGTTTTTCGCTTGATCCAAGGGGGCTGAATGGCAAGGCAAAGGCATGGCTGACACCACCAATTCTGCTCCTGAAATTTCGCCCCCGGGCGAAGAAGGCCCCCGCCGCCGCGATTTCATCAACCTTGCTGCCATCGGCACCGCCGGGGTTGGCGGCCTTGCGGTGCTTTATCCGCTGATCTCGCAAATGGCCCCGTCCAGAGACGTGCTCGCTGCCAGCACGACCGAGCTTGACATCGGCTCGCTCGAACCGGGGCAGGCGATCAAAACCGTATTCCGCAAGCAGCCGGTGTTCATCCGCAATCTGACCGAGGCCGAAATCCTCGAAGCCAATGCGGTCGATGTCTCGACCCTGCGCGATGCGCAGACGCTGGCCGAGCGCACGCAACCCGGCCGCGAGAACATTCTGGTGGTGATGGGTGTGTGTACGCATCTGGGGTGCGTTCCGCTGGGCGCGGCCGAGGGCGAGAACAAGGGCGAATACAATGGCTATTTCTGCCCTTGCCACGGTTCGCATTACGACACTGCCGCGCGCATCCGCAAAGGCCCCGCCCCGACCAATCTGGTGGTCCCCGAGTTCCAATTTACCTCCGATACCACGATCTTGATCGGGTAAGCCCCCGATCGGTCAAGGCGAAGAGAAGCAAGAGAGTATTACCATGAGCTTTCCCTGGGCAAAGGAATACACCCCCACCAACCCGCTGATGCGCTTCTTCGACGAGAAGCTGCCGGTTCCGCGGCTGGTCTATAATGCTGTGGGCGCAGGCTATCCGGTACCGCGCAACCTTTCCTATTTCTGGAATTTCGGCGTTCTGGCCGGCTTCTGCCTGATGATTCAGATCGTCACCGGCGTGGTGCTCGCCATGCATTATGCCGCCAATGCGACAGTCGCCTTTGCCTCGATCGAACACATCATGCGCGATGTGAACTGGGGCTGGTTGATGCGCTATGCACATATGAACGGCGCGCATGCCTTTTTCGCAGTGATCTACATCCATATTTTCCGCGGCCTGTTCTACAGCTCGTACAAGGCCCCGCGCGAGATGATCTGGCTGATCGGCGTGACCATCTTCCTGCTGATGATGGCGACCGCTTTCATGGGCTACGTGCTGCCCTGGGGCCAGATGAGCTTCTGGGGCGCGCAGGTGATCACTGGCCTGTTCAGTGCGATTCCGCTCGTGGGCGAGCCGTTGCAGGTGTGGATCCTGGGCGGCTATGCGCCTGACAATGCTGCCTTGAACCGCTTTTTCAGCCTGCACTTCCTTCTGCCCTTCGTGATTGCGGGCTGCGTTATCCTGCACATCTGGGCGCTGCACATTCCCGGCTCGTCCAACCCGACCGGCATCGAAGTGAAGCAGGAAAGCGACACGATCCCGTTCCATCCCTATTACACCGCGAAGGACGGCTTCGGGCTCGGCATTTTCCTGCTGATCTACTTCACCATGGTGTTCTTCCTGCCCAATTTCCTCGGGCATACCGAGAACTACATCGAAGCGAACCCGCTCTCCACGCCCGCGCATATCGTCCCTGAATGGTATTTCTATCCGTTCTACGCGATCCTGCGCGCCTTTACCGGCGATCTCACCATTCCCTTCACCGGTATCGTGATCATTCAGGCCAAGCTGCTTGGCGTGCTGGCGATGTTCGGCTCAATCCTGGTGTGGTTCTTCCTGCCGTGGCTCGACAAGTCGCCGGTCAAGAGTGGCCATTATCGCCCGCTGTTCCGCAAGTTCTTCTGGTTCGGACTGATCCCGTGCATGGCAGTGCTGTTCGTATGCGGCGGCGCGCCGGCGAAAGAGCCCTATGTGATGATCAGCCAGATCGCGACGGCGTATTACTTCCTGCACTTCCTCGTCATTCTCCCGCTGGTATCCAATCTGGAATCGCCCGATCCGCTGCCTTTCTCGATTACCGAGGCGGTGCTGGGTTCCGATGAGAATGCAAAGTTGAGTGGAACGGGGCTTGGCGGCGCGGTTGCGCAGCCGGCCGAATAAGCCAGGCATATAAGGAAAGAGACTAAGATGATTCGCATCGGTGGCATCCTGATTGGCCTGTTTTTCGCGGGCGTCGTCCTTCTGTGGTCGTTTCTTCCCGGCGCGATTGTCGCTGTGACCGAGGAGACCGAGACGGCTCCGGAATACATTTTCCACCTCGATGCAAAGGCGCCCGAAGGCGGCTTTGCGCACGAGGGGCCCCTGGGCAAATGGAACCTCGCGCAGTTGCAGCGCGGCTATCAGGTGTACAAGGAAGTCTGCGCAGCGTGCCATGGCCTCAAATATGTGGCTTTCCGCGATCTCGAAGAATTGGGCTTCAGCGAAGCACAGGTGAAAGCCGAAGCGGCCACCTGGATGGTACCTGGAATCAATCCCGATACCGGCGAGACCGTCCTTCGTCCCGGTCTCGCCACCGACCGATTCCCCTCGCCCTATCCCAACAATATCGCTGCCGCAGCAGCGAACAACAATGCGATTCCGCCCGATCTTTCGCTCATCACCAAGGCGCGCAAGAACGGCTCGAATTACGTCTATTCGCTGCTGGCAGGCTACCGCCTCGAAGGACCCACCGGGTTCGAGCATGATGGCAAGAATTTGATGGAAATGTATCCTGAGTTCGAAACACCGCCGGGCCTCCATTTCAATCCCTATTTCGAGACGCTCAATCTCGCGATGGCACCGCCGATTGTGGTCGATGGTCAGGTGACCTATAATGATGGCATGCAGGCGACCGTGCCGCAGATGTCGGCCGATGTGGCTGCATTCCTGACCTGGGCAGGTGAGCCGACGTTGGTCGAGCGCAAGAAGACCGGCTGGGTGGTGCTCGGCTTTGTGCTCTTCGCGACGATCCTTGCATGGCTGGCGAAGAAGCAGATCTGGGCTGCTGTCAAGACGAGCGAGCCCGGCAATTCGGTCAATCTGCGCAACGCGACCAAGCCGATCAAACGCAAGGATTGAGCCGAGCCTTGCTTGACCGGCTGATCCGGACGTTCCCGGATTTTCCGCGGGTAGGCATCCAGTTTCGCGATATCAGCACACTGCTTGCCGATGGCGAGGGGCTGGCGGCTGCGGCAGACGGGCTAGCGGGTCTTGCAAAGGAGCTGGGCGCGGAGGCTATTGCCGGGATCGAAGCGCGCGGCTTCATTTTCGGGACGGCACTGGCGTTGAAGCTGGGCTTGGGATTCATCCCCTTGCGCAAGGCGGGCAAGCTGCCTGTCGCCACCATTGCCGAGGATTATGCGCTCGAATACGGCGCGGCGACACTCGAACTTGACCCCTCGATCATCCGCGAGGGGCAGCGCATCCTGCTGGTCGATGATCTTCTCGCCACCGGCGGGACCGCACTTGCAGGCGCGAGACTGCTGCGCCGTGCTGGCGCGATCTGCGAGCACGCGCTGTTTGTCATCGACCTACCCGATCTTGGCGGCGCAAGCGCGCTCGCAAAGGCGGATATCACCGCACGAAGCCTCATCGCCTTCGCCGGAGAATAGCCTTACTGAGGAAAGGAACGACCGCTCGCGCATTGTTTCCCTGAGGCATGAAAGCAACAGGGAGGCGCATGGAAGAACAGGCACTTGTGATCGCGCTTATCGGGGTGCTGGGAATCGGCGCGCAATGGATTGCGTGGCGCACCGGCTGGCCCGCGATCGTACTGATGCTGGCAGCTGGCTTCATGGCTGGCCCGGTGGCAGGAGCCTTGGGCTACCGCTTGCTCGATCCCGAATTGGCCTTTGGCTCCCTGCTTGAGCCGATGATTGCGGTCGGCGTCGCGCTGATCCTGTTCGAAGGCGGACTCAGCCTCGATTTCCGCGAGTTGCGCAAATACGGGAGCGGCGTCTGGCGGCTGGTCATTCTCGGCGTGCCATTGGGCTGGCTGTTCGGCTCGCTGGCAGGATACTACATTGCCGGTCTCGTATGGCCCGTAGCGATCCTGTTCGGCGGTATTCTGGTTGTCACCGGCCCCACGGTCGTCATTCCGCTGCTGCGCCAGTCAGCGGTGCAGCAGCGCCCTGCAGCGCTGCTCAAATGGGAAGCTATCGTCAACGACCCCTTCGGCGTGCTGTGCGCAGTCATCGCCTACGAATTCTTCCGCAGGTCAGCCGAGGGCGGAACCCCCTTCGAAGTTGTACCCACAATCGCATTCGCAGCGCTCATTTCCGCAGTGATCGGCTACGCGGCGGCAAAAGCCATTGCCTGGAGCTTTCCGCGCGGCCAGGTTCCCGAATACCTCAAGGTTCCCGTATTGCTTGTCACGGTCGTGGCGGTCTTTGTGGGCTGCAACCAGATCGAGCACGAGGCGGGCCTGCTCGCGGTGACCGTCATGGGTGTCGCGCTTGCCAATATGCATGTGGCGAGCCTGCGCGCGATCCATCCCTTCAAACAGAATATCGCCGTTTTGCTGGTGTCGGGCATTTTCATCCTGCTTTCGACCAGCCTCAACCTTGACGATCTGCGCCAGTTCGAATGGCAATTTGGCCTGTTTCTCCTGGCACTTCTGTTTCTTGTACGACCGGCCACAGTGCTGCTCTCGCTCGCCTTTTCCGATGTGCCGTGGAACGAGCGGCTGTTCCTCGCCTGGATCGCCCCGCGCGGGATTGTGCTGGTCGCGATCTCGGGCCTGTTTGCCCTGCGTCTGAGCGAACTTGGCTATGCCGATGGCTCGATCCTGATCGGGCTCAGTTTCGCAGTGGTCGTGACGACCATCATCGCACATGGTTTCACCATCAATCTGGTGGCCGGGTGGCTGGGCGTCAAAGGCGCCGAGCGGCCGGGCATCCTGATCGTGGGGGCAACGCCATGGAGCATGGCTCTGGCCAAGCAGATGCATGCGCTCGGCACGCCGGTCATGCTTGCCGATTCCAATTGGCATCCCTTGCGCGAGGCCCGCAAGCAGGATTTGCCGACCTATCACGGCGAAATCCTCAATGAAGCGACTGAGCACAATCTCGATCTGACACCGTACCGCTTCCTCATCGCGGCCACGGAAAATGAGGCCTATAATGCGCTCGTCTGTTCCGAATTCGCGCCCGACATCGGCGCTGACAGGGTCTACCAACTGGGCGACGGCGAAGATGACGGCCACCATGCGCTACCCGCAGACCTGCGCGGCCGCGCGCTGTTCACCTCGGGCTATGGTGTGGACGATGTCCAACGCCGGCAAACCGAGGGCTGGGTGTTCCGCAAGACCAAACTGTCGGAGCGTTTCGCGATCGAGGATGCCGAGGAAATGCTGCCCGAAGCGGCCAATATGCTGCTGATCCTCAAGCCCGGCGGGAATTTGCTCTTCTTCACCCACACCAACGCGCCGCAGCCTGAAGCCGGCGACACCATCGTTTCGTTCTCGCCTGCGCGCAGCAAGTCACCCGAACAGATGGCCGCGAAGAAGGCCGGCAAGCGCAACGATGCAAGGTCGCAGCCTGCATGACCACGCAGTACACATGATCAAGCCAAGGACGAATTGCGATGTATCCTCTCTCCTCCCAGCCCATTTTCACCATGGCTCTTGCGTCTGTTGCGGCCCTGAGCCTCGCGGCTTGCGAATTCCGGGAAACTGACGCGGCGCAGGACGCGCCGCCGACCGAAAGAACTCCCGGCGAACTTGGCGAGCAGGCCGTCGATGCGCGGGGCGATGCCGCATCCGCTGCCGATCCCGAACCAGCCGAAACGCCTGCCGCCTCGATCATTCGTGAAGGCTTCGCGGACGAGGATGCGCCCGAGACCCCCGCCCAGCCTGTGGAACTGGTGCTCCCCTTTGCTGAT
>DAIQNS010000028.1:0-14454 GCA_036788315.1 Alteraurantiacibacter sp.
CCAGCGCGAAGGCTACATCCGTGGCTATAGCGAGGATGCTTCGGGCCCGCACAAGGCCTTGCGGATTGAACTGAAGTATTTCGAGGGCGAACCTGCGATCAAGCATGTTGCCCGCGTCTCCAGGCCTGGCCGCCGCGTCTATTCGGGCTCGAAAGAGCTGCCGAGCATTCGCAACGGCCTTGGCATCACCATCGTCTCGACCCCGCGCGGCGTGCTTTCGGATAGCGAAGCCCGTCTCGAAAACGTCGGCGGCGAAGTGCTTGCGGAGGTATTCTGATGAGCCGCATCGGTAAAAAGCCGGTGGCAACGCCCGCCGGTGTCACCGCAAAAGTCGAAGGCGGTCGCCTGACCGTCAAGGGCAAGAATGGCGAGCTTTCGATGAGCACGTCCGACCTGATCGATTATGCGATCGAGGACGAGCAGATCACCGTCAAGCCTGCCAACAAGACCAAGCAGGCCCGTCAGTTCTGGGGCATGCAACGCACGCTCGTGCAGAACCTGGTCGACGGCGTGTCTGAAGGCTTCACCAAGGTGCTCGAAATCAACGGCGTTGGTTATCGTGCCTCGGCGCAGGGCCGCAAGCTCAAGCTGCAGCTCGGTTTCAGCCACGATATCGATATCGACGTGCCCGAAGGCATCGAAGTCAAGACGCCTGATCAGACCACGGTCGAGATCAGCGGCAATGACAAGCAGAGGGTCGGGCAGTTTGCTGCCGAGATCCGCGAATGGCGCAAGCCCGAGCCGTACAAGGGCAAGGGTGTGAAGTATCGCGGTGAGTTTATCTTCCGCAAGGAAGGGAAGAAGAAGTAAGATGGCCAAGCTTTCTCTTTTCGAGCGTCGCCGCCGCCGTGTTCGCACCGCGCTGCGCAAGCGTGCCGGTGACAAGCCGCGTTTGTCGGTTCACCGCACCGGGCAGCATATCTATGCGCAGATCATCAACGATGTCGACGGACGCACCGTTGCCGCTGCCAGCACGTTGGGCAGCAAGGCTTCGGGCGCGAATGTCGAAGCCGCCAAGCAGGTGGGCAGCGAGATCGCTGCTGCAGCCAAGAAGGCTGGCGTGACGACTGTCGTGTTCGATCGCGGCGGGGTCCTGTTCCATGGCCGCGTCAAGGCGCTGGCCGATGCCGCTCGCGAAGGCGGGCTGGAGTTCTGATTATGGCTGACGAGAAAACAACCGAAGAAGCCGCGACGGAAACACCCGTTGTCGACAATGCCGGGACAACCCCGACGCCGACAATGGCTCCGACCGAAGCCGCCGAGAATCAGTCGCCTGCACAAGGCGCCGAAGGTCAGCCGCGCGAAAACAATCGCGGCGGACGCGGTGGTCAGGGCGGCGGCCAGGGCGGTGGTCGTGGTCGCGGCGGACCGGGCGGTCAAGGTGGTCAAGGTGGACCGGGCGGTCAGGGCCGTGATGGCGGCGGCCGTGGTCGTGGCCGTGGCGGACGCGATGATCGCCGTGGTGGCAACGAGGATGGCGGCGAGGAGCTGATCGAAAAGCTCGTCCACATCAATCGCGTTGCCAAGGTGGTGAAGGGCGGCAAGCGCTTCGGCTTTGCTGCGCTCGTCGTGGTCGGCGATGGCAAGGGCCGCGTCGGCTTTGGTCATGGCAAGGCGCGCGAAGTGCCTGAAGCAATCAACAAGGCAACTGCTGCTGCCAAGAAGAAGATGATCCGCGTTCCCCTGAAGGAAGGCCGCACGCTGCATCACGATGACATGGGCCATTTCGGCGCAGGCCGCGTGAATGTCCGTTCGGCCCCTGCGGGGACCGGCATTATCGCGGGTGGTCCGATGCGCGCCGTGTTCGAAGCGCTCGGCGTTGCGGATGTGGTGACCAAGTCGATCGGCACCTCGAACCCGTACAACATGATCCGCGCGACGTTTGACGCGCTGGTGCATCAGTCGAGCCCCAAGTCGGTGGCTCAGCGCCGCGGCAAGAAGGTTGTCGATCTGCTGGGCCGCGGTGGTCAGGTGAGCGAAACCCAGGCGGAAGCGGAAGCTGCCGCAATCGTGGAGTAAGCGAAAATGGCTACTATCAAGATCAAGCAGACCGGCTCGCCGATCCGCCGTCCCAAGACGCAGCGCCAGACCCTCATCGGGCTTGGCCTCAACAAGATGCACAAGGTCGTCGAGCTTCAGGATACCCCTGAAGTGCGCGGCGCCATCAAGAAAGTGCAGCACATGGTCGAGATCGTCGACTAGGCAGCATGCGCCGCGCAAAGCTGTGGCGATCCTGTTAATATTAGCGCGAACATAGCGAAAGCGAGTGCACGATTATGAAACTGACAGACATCCGCGACAATGACGGCGCCCGCAAGGGCCGTATGCGCGTTGGCCGGGGCATTGGCTCGGGCAAGGGCAAGACTTCGGGCCGCGGCCAGAAGGGCCAGAAGAGCCGTTCGGGCGTGGCCGTAAAGGGCTTCGAGGGCGGGCAGATGCCGCTCCACATGCGCCTCCCCAAGCGCGGCTTCAACAATCCGTTCGGCAAGGATTTTGCCGAGGTCAATGTCGGCACCGTGCAGGCGCTGGTCGATGCCAAGAAGCTCGACGCCAAGAGCGTGATCGATCACGAAGCGCTCAAGGCTGCGGGCGTTGCGCGCGGCGGCAAGGACGGCGTCCGACTGCTCGGCAAGGGCGAGATTTCCGCCAAATTGAGCTTCAAGGTCGCCGGTGCGTCCAAGGGCGCGCTCGCCGCGGTCGAAAAGGCTGGCGGTTCGGTCGAAGTGATCGATCGCGGTCTGCCCGAAACTGAGAAGAAGGCTGCCCGCCGCGAAGTCAACAAGGCCGCAAGGGCCGCTCTGACGGCCGGCAAGGCAAGCTAATCGGCAAAAGCGGGGAGGCGGGGTTCGACAAAGGCCCCGCCGCTCCCTATTTACCTGTCTTATAACCGGGACGCACCGGGATCAGGACCAGGACTGAAGGCATTTTATGGCATCGCGCGCCGACAATATCGCCAGCTCATTGAGCTTTTCCAATTTCGGCAAGGCGACAGAATTGCGCCAGCGCATTCTGTTCACGATCGGCGCTCTGATCGTGTTCCGCTTCCTGAGCTTCGTCCCGCTGCCGGGCGTCAACCCGCTCATTCTCGAGACGCTTTACGACACGCAAGGGCTCGGCGAAGGCATCATCGGCCTGTTCAACACTTTCTCGGGCGGCTCGCTCGAGCGCATGAGCCTCATCGCGCTGGGCGTGATGCCCTACATCACCGCCTCGATTGTGATCCAGCTCGCCGCTTCGCTGCATCCCACGCTGATGGCAATCAAGAAGGAAGGCGAGGCGGGGCGCAAGAAGCTCAACCAGTATACGCGCTATGGCACGGTGTTCCTGTGCGCGATCCAGGGCTGGTTCCTTGCATCGGGCCTTGAATCCTTCGGCGCGCAGAGCGGTTTCCAGGCGGTGGTCGATCCGGGCAATACCTTCCGCACCGTCGCCGTGATCAACCTCATTGGCGGGACCATGTTCCTTTTGTGGCTGGGCGAGCAGATCACCAGTCGCGGGATTGGCAACGGCGTGTCGCTGATCATCATGGCGGGCATTGTCGCCCAGTTCCCGACCTTTGCGGTGAACCTTTTCGAAGGCGGACGTGCAGGCACGATCAGCTCGGCGCTGATTGTCGGGCTGGTGATCATGGTGATCATCCTCATCCTGATCATCTGTTTCTTCGAGCGGGCGCAGCGACGGCTATTGATCCAGTATCCCAAGCGCGCGGCGCAGCGCGGGGGAATGCAGGCCGATCGCTCGCATCTTCCCCTCAAGCTCAACACCGCAGGCGTGATCCCGCCGATCTTTGCCAGCTCGCTGCTGCTGCTGCCGCTTACGATCACGCAGTTTGCCGGCAGTTCGATCGATACGGGCACAGGCTGGGGAAGCTTCGTGCAATCGCTCAACCAGTATCTCGCGCATGGGCAGCCGCTCTACATGCTGCTTTACGGCGCCGGGATCATCTTCTTCTGCTTCTTCTACACAGCAGTGGTCTTCAATCCCGAGGACACGGCTGACAATCTCAAGAAGAACGGCGGCTTCATTCCGGGCATTCGCCCCGGCAAGCGTACGGCCGATTATCTCGATTACGTGCTCACCCGCATCACTGTTGTCGGCGCGATCTATCTCACCGCAGTCTGCGTCATTCCCGAATGGGGCATCGCGCAAACCGGTTTGCCGCTGTTCCTTGGCGGGACGAGCCTGCTGATCGTGGTCAACGTGACCGTGGATACCATCAGCCAGATCCAGTCGCATTTGTTGGCGCACCAGTATGGCGACCTTATCAAGAAGGCCAAGCTCAAGGGCCGGATGCGTTAAAGCGGGCAAAGAACCGCGGATTGCGGCAGAGACAGTGGAGTTTGGGGCACGTGAACATTATTCTTCTGGGGCCTCCGGGCGCAGGCAAGGGTACTCAGGCCAGCCTGCTGGTTTCCAATTACGGGATGCGCCAGCTTTCCACAGGCGACATGCTGCGCGCAGCGGTCAAGTCGCAAAGCCCGGTCGGGCTGCAAGCCAGGGCGATCATGGACAGCGGCGGGCTTGTCTCCGATGATATCGTCTCCGCGCTGATCGATGGCGAACTTGAGGCCATGGCCGATGATGTCGGTGCGATCTTTGACGGCTATCCGCGTACTGCGCCCCAGGCGCATCAGCTTGACGAAATTCTGGCAAAACACGGGCGCGAGCTCGCGCATGTGATCGAACTTGAAGTCAACGAGGATGCCCTCGTCGACCGGATCACCGGCCGCTATACCTGCGCGGAATGCGGCGAGGGTTATCACGACCGGCACAAGCAGCCCGCGATCGAAGGCGTGTGCGACAAATGCGGTTCGACGCAGTTCAAACGTCGACCTGATGACAATGAAGAAACCGTCCGCACACGCATGACCGAATATCGCGCGAAAACCGCACCGATCCTGCCGATTTACGAGGCGCGCGGCATTGTCACGCGGGTTGACGGTATGGCCGATATCCACAGTGTGACCAAAGCCATCGCGAAAATTCTCGAAAGCTGAGATTCCAGCGCCGTGACGCAAAACTCGCGCCGCTCCGTGTCGCCAGCCTCGCTGCCGCCATCGCCGGAGGGGCTTCATCGCAGATGCTTTGACTAGCGGCTTCGGGCAAGCTATATAACGCAGATCAATCGGCAAGCGCTGCGGGCACCGGGACTTCCCCGATGCTCGCGATCACCTGTTGACGTTGTGCGCGAATCACCCTATCTGCGCGCTCTGTTCGTCTTTTCGACAATCTGGAAAGCTTTGGCGGCCAACAATTTTGTGCTGCTGCTCCCTTTTTATCGGTCAGGCGTTCTGAAACTGGCGTTGAGATAGGGGACCTTCCTTCCTTCGGGAACCGGACAGGACCCTGTGGAGCATGGAGAAGTAAGTGGCTCGAATTGCCGGGGTAAATATCCCCACAAACAAGCGCGTGATTGTTGCGCTCACCTATATTCACGGAATTGGTCCCACCAGCGCGAAGAAGATCGCCGACAAGATCGGAATTGATCACGCTCGCCGGGTGCAGGATCTCTCGGATGCCGAAGTCCTGCAAATCCGTGAGACGATCGATGCGGAATTTTCTGTCGAGGGCGATCTTCGCCGTGACACCGCGATGAACATCAAGCGTTTGATGGATCTCGCCTGCTATCGCGGCCTGCGTCATCGCAAGGGCCTGCCCGTCCGTGGGCAGCGCACGCACACCAATGCCCGCACCCGCAAGGGCAAGGCCAAGCCGATCGCCGGCAAGAAGAAGTAAGGCAGACAGATGGCAAAAGAACCAGGCCGCATCCGTCGGCGTGAACGGAAAAACATTTCCAGTGGCGTGGCGCATGTCAACGCCAGCTTCAACAACACCATGATCACCATCACCGATGCACAGGGCAATGCGATCAGCTGGTCCAGTGCAGGGACGATGGGCTTCAAGGGCAGCCGCAAGTCGACTCCCTATGCAGCGCAGGTCGCAGCCGATGACGCGGGCAAGAAGGCTGCCGAACACGGTGTCCGCACGCTTGAAGTCGAAGTGAAGGGTCCGGGCTCGGGCCGTGAAAGCGCGCTGCGCGGCCTCGCCGCCGTGGGCTTCAACATCACCTCGATCCGCGACGTGACTCCGATCCCGCACAACGGGGTCCGCCCGTCCAAGCGGCGCCGCGTCTGATCCGCCGGTTGGCGGCGGCGTGATGCTGTCGCCACCCGAACGGGTCCGATGTCGCGCTGCCCGTCAGCGCCTCGGGCCCGCCCAAGTTTGAACCGCCCGCACAGGCGAATTAGGGGAAATCCATGTCCGTCAACACGAAGAACTGGCAGGAACTCAAGAAACCCAACACCCTCGAAATCAAGGATGGCGGCGATCGTCAGCGCAAGGTCACGTTTGTGGCCGAACCGCTTGAACGCGGCTTTGGCCTGACGCTCGGCAATGCGCTGCGGCGCGTGCTGCTGTCCAGCTTGCAGGGTGCGGCGATCACGTCGATCAAGATCGAGAACGTGCTGCACGAGTTCTCCTCGCTTGCGGGCGTGCGCGAAGACGTGACCGATATCGTTCTGAACGTGAAGCAGATCGCGCTCAAGATGGAAGGTGAAGGGCCCAAGCGCCTGCAGCTTTCGGCCACCGGCCCCGGCGCGGTCAAGGCAGGCGACATTGCTGTCACCGGCGACATCGAAGTGATGAACAAGGATCTGGTGATCTGCCAGCTCGATGAAGGC
The DNA here is from genome assembly GCA_036788315.1 of Alteraurantiacibacter sp. Lineage (GTDB taxonomy): Bacteria > Pseudomonadota > Alphaproteobacteria > Sphingomonadales > Sphingomonadaceae > Alteraurantiacibacter. The sequence continues at coordinate 6,681 of DAIQNS010000028.1, forward strand.
GCGACGCTCAACATGGAGCTGACGGCCGACACCGGGAAGGGCTATTCGCCGGCGGTGCAGAACCGTCCGATCGATGCGCCGATTGGGCTGATCCCGGTCGACTCGCTCTATTCGCCGGTTCGTCAGGTGAGCTACAAGGTCGAGAATGCCCGCGTTGGGCAGGAACTCGATTACGACAAGCTCAGCCTCACGGTCGAAACCGACGGCACTGTCACCCCCGAAGACGCCGTGGCCTATGCCGCGCGCATTCTTCAGGATCAGCTGACGCTGTTCGTCCACTTCGAAGATGGCATTCCGCAGCCGGTCGGCACCATGATCGGCCATGCCGTTCAGCCGGAAGAAAGCGACGCCAACCAGCTCAACCGCTACCTGCTCAAGAAGGTTGACGAGCTGGAACTGTCGGTGCGTTCGGCCAACTGCCTCAAGAACGACAACATCATCTATATCGGCGATCTGGTCCAGAAGACCGAAGCCGAGATGCTGCGCACCCCGAATTTCGGCCGCAAGTCCTTGAACGAAATCAAGGAAGTGCTTTCGAGCATGGGTCTGCGTCTGGGCATGGACATCCCCGGATGGCCGCCTGAGAATATCGAGGAAATGGCCAAGAAGCTCGAACAGGAACTTCTCGGCTAAAGGGTTTGGGCAGCGCACCCTGAGCGCTGCCAGCACTGGGCTACCTGATACGGGCCCTTTTCGAACGGAGTAATATACAATGCGTCATGGTATTTCAGGCCGCAAGCTGAGCCGCAAATCGCAGCACCGCACGGCCATGTTCCGCAATATGGCAGCTGCGCTTATCAAGCATGAGCAGATCCTCACCACCACGGCTAAGGCCAAGGAAATTCGGCCCTATGTCGAAAAGCTGATCACGCTGGCGAAGAAGGGCGGCCTTTCGAACCGCCGCCTCGCCCATTCGCGCCTGCTCGACGATACGCAGCTGAAGAAATTGTTTGAAGTGCTGGCCGAACGGTATGCTGATCGCGAAGGCGGCTATACGCGTATCATCAAGGCTGGCTATCGCCGGAGCGACGCCGCCCCGATCGCCGTCATCGAACTGGTTGACCGCGACGAGAGCGCCAAGGGCCAGGACAGCGGCCCGGTGATGAGCGACGAGGAAGAATTCGCCGAAGCGTAAGACTTTGGGGAGAGGCAGGAGGGGCTGGCGGAGCGATCCGCTGGCCCCTTTTCTTTGCCCGGCGCGCACCCGTTTGTTTCCCTGCCGCCACTTGCAATGGCTGCTATTTCTGTTAAGACAGAAATTAACGGCATAAGCGAGTCGGATGATCCGCTTGCGCCGTGAATGCGCAAGGGGGGGTGTGATGGCCCGGTTGGTTCGCAATACCGAGTATGCTCGCAATCCTGCCGATGCGGTAAGGCCACCTGCCAATCCCTATGACATGCGCTTCCGCAGCCTTCTCGGAAAGGCGGACTGGCAAGCCTTGCCCCAAGCCGTGCAGCGCCGCTTCAACAAACGCATCGGGCACGGGCAGGTCGCAATCTATCGCGGAGAGATTGCCGAAATTCGCTTCGCCTTGCCGGGCTGGATTCTGGCGCAATTGTGCCGTGTGATCGGCGCGCCGCTGCCGCTGCACCGGGATGCAGGCGAGCCTGCCCTTGTCAGCGTGAGCGAGGATCATCGCGGCGGCGGGCAGATCTGGACCCGCATCTATGGCCGCACGGACGGCTTCCCTCAGGTCATCCACAGCGCCAAACGCTTCGCCGGGCCCACCGGGCTGGAAGAATATATCGGTGCAGGGCTGGTGATGGCCTTGCAGATCGAGCGCATTGCCGATGGGCTGGCCTTTGTCAGCGATCACTATGCCTTCATGGCTTTCGGGCGGCGCTGGCGCATACCGGCATGGCTCGCGCCGGGCACAACCCGCGTGGAGCATCGCGATCTTGGCGAAGGGCGCTTCGCTTTCGATCTGAGCCTGCGCCACAGGCTTCTGGGAGAGCTGGTGCATCAGCATGGCATCTTCAGCGATGGCTGATCTGCGCGTCCTTGTCATCGGGGCAAGCGGAGTGTTCGGTTCGCGTCTGGCCGAGCGTGCGGCGCGCGAAGTCGGCGTACGGCTGATCCTTGCCGGTCGCACGAGGGCCAAGCTTGAGAAGCTTGCCGCCAGGCTTGATGCACCCGCCCATATCAGAGTGCTCGATCGTGACGCGATTACACCTGCCGATTTCATGGACTGCGATCTCGTCATCGATGCCGCCGGTCCGTTTCAAACCTCGCACAGCTTTGTGATCGAAGCCGCCATTGCCGCGCGCGTGCCCTATATCGACCTTGCCGATGGGCGTGACTTCGTCCGCGCGTTTCCGCGCCACGATGCCGCGGCCAAGACTGCAGGCGTGACGCTGGTAACGGGCGCCAGCTCGATCCCGGCATTGAGCCATGCGGTAATCGATGATCTGACCGCAGGCTGGCAGGCCATCGACACGATCCGCATCGGCATCTATCCGGGCAACCGCGCGCCGCGCGGCCTTTCGGTGGTGGAAGCGATCCTGTCCTATGTGGGCAGGCCGGTTCGGGTCTTTCGCGATGGGGAATGGCAGGCGGTGCCGGGTTGGGGCATGCTCCACCTTGCGCATGTTCAAGGGCTCGGAAAGCGCTGGGCTAGCGTATGCGATACGCCCGAGCAGGATTTGCTGGTGGAGCGCTATCGCCCGCGCGTGGCGGCAGAGTTCTTTGCCGGGATGGAATTGACGCTGCTGCATGTCGGATTGGCGGCGCTGGCCTGGCCGGTGCGGCTCGGGCTGGCGAAGAGTTTGCGCCCGCTGGCGCGCCCCTTGCTGATCATGGCGCGCTGGTTCGTGCCCTTCGGCAGCGACAAGGGCGCGATGGTGGTTCGGGTTACGGGAACCGGGCCGCAGGGCACATCGCATCGCCGGACATGGACGCTCAACGCCGATGGCAACCGCGGGCCCTACGTCCCCGTGCTCGCCGCGCTCGCCCTCTTGCGCAAGTTCCGCGATGGAGCGCCGCTGCTTCCCGGGGCACGGCCCTGCACGGGCATGTTAGCGCTGGCTGACTTTTCGCGTGATCTCGAAGACTTGGGCATTGTGTGCAGCGTTACGGATTAGTGTTCAGATAAAATGCCACTTTCCTGAACAAAAGCTAACAAGCGGGTTCAGCCTCATATCACTCTGGCTCGCCTAGACCACTCCTTACCGGACGGGCATTCATCCGCCGGCGCATTGAGGAGACTTACGATGACTTCCATTCCCAAAGCCCTCGCGAAAGGGACTTTAGGCACCCTTGCGGTCGGTGCAATGGCGATGGCCTCGGCTTCCCCCGCACTTGCCAATGACCATCGCGACCGGGGCATTTCTGCTGGCGAGGTGATCGCCGGAGCCGTTATCCTTGGCGGTATTGCCGCCATCATCGCGAGCTCCAAGAAGGATGACCGCCATGGCTATGACCGTGACTACCGCGACCGGGGCTACCGCGATGATTACCGCGGCGGCGCATCGCGCGTCGCAGTCGAAGAATGCGTCCGCGCCGCCGAACGCCAGGCGCAGCGTCGGAGCGGTTCGCGCGCCAAGGTCTATGAAATTCGCGACATCGACCGTGAGCGTAATGGCTTCGAGGTGAAAGGCCGGATTGCGGTTCGCGACCGCCATTATGGACGCGGTTATCGCGGGGATTATCGCCGCGGCTATCGCAACGATGGTTGGAACGAAGGTCGCTTCACCTGCGACTGGAGCCGGGGTCGGGTGGTAGATGTCGATTTCCGCGGTTTGCGGGGGCTGTGATACCCGCTGATGCAAGCTCCCGGGCGGTTCAGGCTGGCGACAGTCTGGGCCGCCTAGCTTTGCGCGCAGTCTGCTAAGTCTTGCCCAAAATCAATGTCAGGGAATCCGCCATGGCCCGTCTCGATCGCTCCTTTGCCGCCGGTGCCGCCATGCTGGCCGCGCTCTCGCTCGGCACACCGCAGGCTTTCGCGCTCGATTTGCCGGTGCCCGGGAACGCAGCTGCGGAAACTCTCGGCGTTGTTGAAGAGGCGCAGGATTATCACCGTCACCGCCGCTACGATCGGCGCGGCGGGATTGATGCAGGCGATGTCATTGCCGGCGTTGTGATCATCGGCGCGATTGCGGCCATTGCCAATGCCTCCAATAGCAATCGGGATCGCCGCCAGGAGCGCGTGGAAGATTATCCGCGCCGCGACAATGTGCGCTACCGCGACAACCGCGAAGACCAACGCTTTGACAGCCGCGGTATCGACCGCGCGGTCGATATGTGCGTCGAGCAGGTCGAGCGCGGCAATACCCGCATCGACAGCGTCGACAACGCCGCGCGCGTGGCCGATGGCTGGCGCGTTTCGGGTGCGCTATCGGGTGGCGAAAGCTGGAATTGCTGGATCGATAATGACGGCCGCGTGCGCTCGGTCGATTTCGGGACGGGTTATTCGGCTTCGCTCGACAGTTCATCGCGACCGATGACGGCGCGCAATTCGGTCCGCTTTGACAGTGCGGCCGCCGCTGGCGAGGGACAGGAGCAATGGAGCGATGCCGCCTATGCCAATGCCCGCGCTGGACCAGGCGCCGGGTCCCCCCTTGGACAATCGCGCGCACCAGAGGCAGAAGTGGACGCCGATCTGCGCGTGCGCGAGGAAGCTTTGCGCGCGGGCGAACCCGCCTATCCCGGCGGGCCGGTCGACGGCCAGGAATATCCCGGCGGCGAGTGGGTCGATGATGGCCGTTACACGAGTGCCAATACCGGCGCGGAAACCGGCGTTACGTACAAGCGCAGCTGATTATTTCGCGAAAAGCTGCGACCTGTCAGCGAAGCCCTTGATCTCCACGGCATTGCCCGAGGGATCGCGCAGGAACATCGTTGCCTGTTCGCCCACTTCGCCTTTGAAGCGGATATAGGGCTCGATCACGAATTCCACGCCCGCCCCCGAAAGCCGGTCCGCGAGCGTCTGCCAAGCATCCATATCGAGGATCACGCCGAAATGCGGCACGGGCACCGATTTGCCGTCGACCGGATTTCTGAGCGCATCGGCAGGGCCAGGCCCTGCATCGGGCGAAAAATGCGCCACGATCTGGTGGCCGTAGAAGTCGAAATCGACCCAATGTTCGGCGCTGCGCCCCTCGGTGCAGCCCATCAGCCCGCCCCAGAAAGCGCGTGCCGCCGCAATATCGTGGACGGGAAACGCGTAATGGAAGGGGGGAAGCTGGCTCATCACATGTGGATCGCTTTGCCGCGCACGCCCATCGCTGCCTCTTTCAAGGCTTCGGGGTGTGTCGGGTGCGCGTGGCATGTATAGGCAATGTCCTCGGACGTGGCGCCGAATTCCATGCCGAGCGCTGCTTCCGCGATCATCGTGCCCGCCACGCTGGCAATTGCCCAGACGCCCAGCACGCGGTCGGTTTCGGCATCGGCGATCACTTTTACAAAGCCGTCGGTCTGGTGATTGGTCTTTGCCCGGCTGTTCGCCATCATCGGGAATTTGCTTGTCTTGATGGCGCCGCGCTCCTTGGCCTGCGCTTCGGTAAGGCCGACGCCGGCAATCTCGGGGAAGGTATAGACCACATTGGGGATGACATCGTGGTTCACGATGCCTGTCTGTCCGGCGATATTCTCAGCAACGGCAATGCCTTCATCTTCGGCCTTGTGCGCCAGCATCGGACCGGGGATGACATCGCCGATCGCCCAGACGCCCTCGACCTTGGTGCGGAACGAATGATCGGTTTCGATCTGGCCGCGCTGGTTCACTTCCAGCCCGATATTCTCAAGCCCCAGATTGCCGGTGTGCGGGCGCCGGCCGATCGACACGAGCACGCAGTCTGCGGTCATGGTTTCGGCCTCGCCGCCGGCGGCAGGTTCCATCGTCAACGTAGCGGTCTTACCCTTGACGCTGCATCCGGTGACCTTGGTGCCCAGCTTGAAACTGATGCCCTGCTTGGCAAAAATGCGGTTGGCTTCCTTGCGCACATCCTCATCCATGCCGGGCAGGATCTGGTCGAGATATTCGACGCAAGTAACTTCCGCGCCGAGCCTGCGCCATACGCTGCCCAGCTCAAGCCCGATCACGCCGCCGCCGATCACCACCATATGCTTGGGCACGGCAGGCAATTCGAGCGCGCCTGTCGAATCGACGACAATTCCCTTGGCATTGTCCACCTCGACCCCCGGGAGCGGTGTCACTGAGGAGCCGGTGGCAATGACGATGTCCTTGGCGCTCACCTGCTCGTCGCCCACCTTGACCGTATGCGCATCCACGAAACTCGCATGGCCTTTCTTCCAGTCGACCTTGTTCTTCTTGAACAGGAAAGCCACGCCCTTGGTCAGCCCGTCGACCGCATCGCGGCGCTGGTCATGCATCTTTTCCAGATTGAGCTTGGGCGAAACTTCGATCCCCATGTCGGCCATGGTGCCATTGGTGGCGGCATCGAAATATTCGCTGGCATGGAGCATCGCCTTGGACGGAATGCAGCCGACATTGAGGCAAGTGCCGCCGAGCGTCTCACGGCTTTCCGCGCAGGCCGTCTTCAGGCCCAGTTGCGCCGCGCGGATTGCCGCGACATAGCCGCCGGGGCCAGCGCCGATGATCAGGATATCGTAGTCGAATTCAGCCATGATTGGGCTCTCTCATCTTCTTGGCCAGCTGTGCGCGGCCATCGTGAATGGCAATATAGGACTTTGGCAGCAGCGCCACCCGCTCCGCCGCAATTTCCGCTTCGGGAAAGAGATACCGCATCTGTCCCCTGGTGAGCAGCACATTGCTGTCGGTAAAGGCATAGGCTTGCCCGGTATCGCGCGCGCGCCCAGCGGTTGCCAAAGGCAGCGCGCGCAGCAGCATGGCGCGCGTGGGGCGCGGAAGCCAATGGAGAAAAGGCAGCTTCCAGAAATGCGGATCGACCGGAAACCAGAAATTGGGCGTCTGCACATAGTAGGCGCGGCCCACCCGGCGCGTTTCTTCGGCAAAAGCCACCATTTCGCGCCACAGGCCGACATGCTCGATCACCGAATTGGCATGCGCAAGATCGAACGCGCCATCGGCAAAGTCGAGCGCACAGGCATTGCCGATGACATTTTCGAACAGGCCTTCGGGCGCATCGTCAACAGGCGAGAACTCGGCCTCGCTGAGATTGAGCAGCGTGATCTTCGCGCCTTGCCCGGCAAGCCAATCAAAGCCGAGCCGCTGCCAGTAATTCGCCCGCCCGCCAAGATCGAGAATGCGCAATCCCTCGCCCTGACGCGGAACGCGCGCGATCAGCGCGCGCAGCGCAGCATCACGGCCCCGGCGGAAATAGGTGGAAAGGGCGGATTGCATGGACAGCTTGCCGCGCGGAGCCGATCAAAGATCGATCAGCATCCGCATCGGATCCTCGATAGCTTCCTTCATGATCTTGAGCGCGGTCACGGCCTCGCGCCCATCGATGATGCGATGGTCGTATGACAAGGCCAGATACATCATCGGCCGGATCACGACCTGACCGTTGATCGCAACTGGGCGATCCTCGATCCGGTGCAGGCCGAGAACCGCGCTTTGCGGCGGGTTGATGATCGGGGTCGACATGAGCGAACCGAACACGCCGCCGTTCGAAATGGTGAAGGTGCCGCCTTTCATGTCTTCCATGGTCAGCGTGCCTTCCTTGGCCTTCTTGCCGAATGCGGCAATCGCCAGTTCGATCTCGGCAAAGCTCATCTGGTCGACGCTGCGCACGACCGGGACCACCAGCCCGTTGGGCGCGGACACGGCAACCGAAAGATCGACAAAATCGTGATAGAGGATTTCATCGCCCTCGATCTGCGCATTGACCG
>DAIQNS010000029.1:0-14325 GCA_036788315.1 Alteraurantiacibacter sp.
GGTTCGAAACGCAGGACGGATTCGCCGCCAGTTTGCAACGGGAACGCGCCTTGAAGCGCTGGCGCCGCGCGTGGAAAATCAACCTCATCGAAACCCAGAACCCTGATTGGCATGATCTGGCTGTAGGCTTGGGTCTGCCGCCGCTCGATCGGAGATCGGCGCAAAATGGATCCTGAAACAAGTTCAGCATGACGGGTTAGCGAGCTTTCCTCCATCACCCGCTCGCCTTCTTCAGCGCCACACGGATCAAGTCACCCTCGCCCGCATCTTCGCCCAGTTCCGCCTGCGCGCGCGCAACCGCTTGCGCTGCCACGGCAGGCTTGAAGCCCAGATTCTCCAGCGCCGAGACCGCATCCGCGCTCGCGCTTCCGGCAGGCGACACAGCCACCCCCGCCCCGGCAATTCCGCCGCCCGGAGCAGCCCCCGCCTTGTCTTTCAACTCATTGACGATCCGCTCGGCCAGTTTCGGTCCAACGCCTTTCGCGCGCGCCACGCTGGCGGCATCGCTCCGGCTACAGACATCGCGCAGTTCCCCCGGCGACAGCGCGGAAAGGATTGCCAAGGCGACTTTGCTTCCCACCCCCTGCACGCCGGTCAGGAGGCGGAACCAGTCGCGCTCGGCACTCTGGGCAAAGCCCAGCAGGCGCATGTCGTTCTCGCTCACCTGCAGATCGGTATAGAGTGTCGCCAATTCGCCGCTGGCGCCAAGCGCGCTCAGCGTCTTGGCCGAGCAATGCACCAGATAGCCCACCCCGCCGACATCGAGCACTGCCCAATCCGCGCCTGTTTCATCGAGCTTGCCTGTGAGCTTTGCGATCATGATCTGTTCCTGCCCGCAATCGCACCGATTGGCCAGAGGCTTGGCGCAGTTCCTTCACAGTCCCGGCGCGGTATCGGAATTGCGGCGGATCAGCTCGTAAGGAAACATCGCCTCCTGGGTAGTGTGCTGGCCGGGCGCAGCTTTTGCCCGGGCATGCTTGACAATCATCGCGACAGCGCTGGTGGTCATGGCGCGGATCGGCTGGCGGATCGTGGTGAGCTCGGGCCAGATCGAACGGGCCAGTTCGGTATCGTCAAAGCCGCACACGCTGACATCGCCCGGCACATCGAGTTGCCGGCGATGCGCCACCGCGACCGTGGCGGCGGCCATGTCGTCGTTCGAAGCAAAAATCGCGGTCGGCCGCGGCGAAGCGGACAGCAGCTCTTCAGATGCGATCATGCCCGAACGATAGGTGAACTGGCCCTGCGCCACGAGCGCCTCGGACACGGCGAGGCCCGCTTCTTCCATCGCCGCGCGAAACCCTTTCAAGCGCCGGCCACTGGCGAGCTGCTCGGGATTGCCGATGATGAAGCCGATGCGCTCATGGCCAAGCGCAATGATATGCCGGGTCATGTCATAAGCGGCGCGAAACTCGTCGATCAGCAGGGAAAAATGCGCGCCCTCCGCCCGCCCGGGGCCGACCGCCACGGCAATTTTCCCGCGCGCATTGACAAGATCGAGCACCATCTGATCGTCGCACAGCGGCGGCGGCAGGATAAAGCCGGTGATCCCGCTGGCAGCAAGACTTTCGACCATCACGCGCCCCTCGGCCACATTATCGCAGCTTTGCACAACCAATTGCACATCGCGCCGCGATGCTTCGTCAAGCGCGCCCATCAGGAATTCGCTGAGGTAGGAGGCGGACGGATTGTCCAGCAGCAAGGCGATGCGCATCTGCTCCCCGCCCGCGAGCGAGCGCGCGGCCCGATTGGGCGAATAGCTGAGCCGCTTTGCCGCCTCCAGAACGCGGCTGCGCATGGCCTCGCGCACATTGCCCTCGCCGTTGATGACCCGGCTTACCGTCATCGGTGAACATTGCGCCGCGCGCGCCACATCGGCGATTGTGGTGGCAGATGTGCTTCTGCGCGGTCCGCGCCTGGTCTCGGCCATCTTCCTGTTTCCATCCCTGCTCATCGCGGGACACTTAACGATGCGAGCGCAAGCGCGGCAATAGTCGCAAAAGCGCTCAGCCCGTCATGTTTTCCAGCTCCATGCCCTTGGTCTCACGCACCATGATCCACACGAAAATGAGCGATAGTGCGGCGCTGATCGCATACAGCCCGTAAGCGCCGGTGAGGCCGATGGTGGCTAGGAAGATCGGGAATGTCATGGTTATGCCGAAATTCGCTGTCCATTGGGCAAAGCCGCTGACGGCAAGGCCCGAACCGCGAATCTGATTGGGGAACATTTCGCCCAGCATCACCCACATCACCGGGCCCCAGCTGAAATTGAAGAAAGCGACATAGAGATTGGCGGCCACCAGCGCGGTGACGCCCGCATTGTCCGAGAGGACCAGCGAACCATCAATCAGCGAGCCTTGCGTGAACGCGACTGCCATCGTGCCCAAGGTTACCGCCATGCCAACCGAGCCGATCAGCAGGAGCGGCTTGCGCCCGATCCGGTCGATAAGCGCAATCGCGGCCAGGCAGGCGAGGATCGAGATCGAGCCGCTCAGCACATTGATCTTGAGCGCATCGCTTTCGCTGAAGCCAACCGCCTGCCACAGCACTGCGCCGTAATAGAACACCACATTGATGCCGACGAGCTGCTGGAACACCGCAAGGCCAATGCCGGTCCACACGATCGGGCGGATTTTCCGCGAATGCCGGTCGATCAGATCGGACAGGCGCGGCGCATGGTCCGCTGCAACCGAAGCCTTGATCTCGCCCACCTTGCGCGCTGCAAAATCGGCCCCGAACAGGCGCGTGAGGACGACCTGCGCTTTGGCTGTGTCATTGCGCGAGACCAGATAGCGCGGACTTTCCGGAATGAGCATGAGCGAGACGAGAAAGATCGTTGCCGGAACCAGCTCGATCCAGAACATCCAGCGCCATGCTTCAAAGCCCATCCACAGGATGCTGGTCGATGACCCGGCAAACTCGGCGAGCAGATAGTTCGATAGGAAGGCCGCAGTCAGCCCGATGATGATCATGATCTGCTGCAGGCTGGAGAGGCGGCCGCGAAGATGCGCCGGGGTCACTTCGCTGATATAGGCAGGCGCCAACACGCTCGCCGCGCCCACGGCAAGGCCGCCGATAATGCGGTAGATCACGAATTCCGGAGAGCTGGTGGCGATCCCTGAGCCCCAGGCGCTGATAATGAACAGCGCCGCCGCGATCAGCAGGGTCTTTTTGCGGCCCAGAATATCCGCCAGCGTTCCGGCCGCAAACGCGCCAACCGCACAGCCCAGCAGCATCGAGGCAACATTGAAGCCGGTGCCCACATCATCTGAATTGAAAGCAGCGCGCAAGCCATCGACCGTGCCGTTGATCACTCCGCTGTCAAATCCGAAAAGAAACCCGCCCAGCGTAGCGACCGAAACGATCGCCCCAATCAATGCCATGTTGGCATCGCCCCGTGTATTGTCCATGCCCGTCTCCCGATGCGCGCTTATGCCGCGCGCCATTGTGGTAGCGCTACCTATGCCCGGAAACGGCCGCGTGGCAAGCCAAGCTTTGCAGAAATGGACAAGGCGGCAAACTTGCGCCAAAGAACCGCGCCATGAGTTGGAACACTTTCGGACGCGTTTTGCGCTTCACCACATGGGGCGAAAGCCACGGCCCTGCGCTTGGCGCGGTGCTCGATGGCTGCCCGCCGCAGATCGCCTTGAGCGAGGCGGATATCCAGCCTTTTCTCGATGCGCGGCGCCCCGGGCAAAGCCGCTTTACCACGCAGCGGCAGGAAGCCGATCAGGTGCGCATCCTGTCGGGCGTCTTCGAAGGGCAGACCACCGGGACGCCAATCAGCCTGATGATCGAGAACACCGATCAGCGCAGCAAGGACTATTCCGAGATCGCCAAAACCTATCGCCCCGGCCATGCCGATTACAGCTATGACGCGAAATACGGCATTCGCGATTATCGCGGCGGCGGGCGTTCCTCGGCGCGCGAGACCGCGGCGCGGGTCGCAGCGGGCGCAATTGCACGGCTGGTGATTCCCGAGGTCAAAGTTACCGCCTATGTCTGCGAAATCGGCGGCGATGTGATCGATCGGGCGAATTTGGATTACGCCGAGATCGCAAACAACCCCTTCTTCTGTCCCGACCCGCAAGCCGCGAAGCGCTGGGAAGGCATTGTCGATGAAGCGCGACTGGCTGGCTCGTCATTGGGCGCGGTGGTCGAATGCGTGGCGACCGGCGTCCCGGCAGGCTGGGGCGCGCCGATCTATGCCAAGCTCGACAGCGAGATTGCTTCTGCCATGATGAGCATCAACGCTACCAAGGCGGTCGAGATCGGCGATGGCTTTGCTGCCGCGCGCCTCTCGGGCGAAGAAAATGCGGACGAAATGCGCGCCGGGGCCGATGGCGCACCGGAATTCCTCGCCAACCATGCAGGCGGGATCGCGGGCGGCATTTCGACCGGTCAGCCGGTGGTGTGCCGGGTGGCGTTCAAGCCGACCAGCTCGATCCTTACCCCGCGCAAGTCGGTAACCTCAAGCGGAGAAGAAACCGAAGTGCGCACCAAGGGCCGCCACGATCCGTGCGTGGGAATTCGCGGCGCGCCCGTGGTGGAAGCAATGATGGCGCTCGTACTGGCGGATCAGAAGCTTCTGCACCGGGGGCAGAACGGCTGATCACGGAAGCAGGGGCCGACCAATCGCCTGTTTTTGCTGCACTTGCGCACAAGCACAATTCGTTCCCGGTTCTGTGATCGATTTTTCCGTGCAAAATAATCGCTTTAATCAACTTTTCTAAATGCTGCAGCGCACTATCTGGGCTTCGGAACACTCCGAACCACTCAATCAGATAGGAATTACCTCATGGGAATTATCGGCAGCACCATCAAACCGTTCAAGGCCACCGCTTTTCAGGCAGGCAAAGACTTTTTCGAAGTCAGCCAGGATGACATCGCGGGCAAATGGGCGATTTTCTTCTTCTATCCCGCCGACTTTACCTTCGTTTGCCCGACCGAACTCGAAGACCTCGGCGAGAAGTATGACATGCTCCAGTCGATGGGCGTGGAAGTCTTTGGCGTGTCGACCGACACGCATTTCAGCCACAAGGCCTGGCATGATACTTCCGAGAAGATCGGCAAGCTGAAGTATGCTTTCCTCGGCGACCAGCTGCACACGCTCTCGAAGAATTTCGGCGTGCTGCGCGAGGAATCCGGCCTTGCCGATCGCGCAACCTTCGTGATCGATCCCGATGGCGTGATCCAGATCATGGAAATCACCTGTGAAGGCGTAGGCCGCAATGCCAACGAACTGACGCGCAAGATCAAGGCCGCGCAATATGTCCGCAACAATCCGGGCCAGGTGTGCCCGGCGGCATGGGAAGAAGGCAGCGACACACTCGCCCCCTCGCTGGACCTTGTCGGAAAGATTTAAGCCCCAATATGGGAAAAAGCATCCGGTTTCATCTGAAACTCGGGTCGCTGGAAGGTCCGGGGGGCTCCCCCCCCCAACCCCTGCTCTCCGGGCCTTCCTTTTCCTTCCCACCATTGAATTTATGCCCCGCCCGGGCGCACAGGAGACGTTTGATGCTCGATGCCACGATGCAAACGCAGCTGAAGACCTACCTCGCCAATCTGCGCGAGCCGATCGAGCTTGTCGCCAGCCTCGGCGAGGACAACAAATCCACGCAAACGCGCCAGCTGCTCGAGGAAATTGCCGCGCTGCATGACATGGTCAGCGCCCGGTTCGACGGCGAGGATGCGCGCAGGCCCAGCTTCGCCATCATCCGCGCGTCCGATCCGCAGCGCTCGGTGCGCTTTGCCGGTCTGCCGATGGGCCATGAATTCACTTCGCTGGTGCTTGCCTTGCTGTGGGCAGGCGGGCATCCGCCCAAGGTCGATCCCGAGCTTCTCGAAAGCGCGCGCGCGCTCGAGGGCGATTATGAGTTCGAGATGTTCTTCTCGCTCTCGTGTCACAATTGCCCCGATGTGGTGCAGGCACTGACGCTGCTCGCCTTGGAAAACCCGCGTATTTCGGCAACGCTGATCGAAGGCGGAGCGTTTCAGGAGGAGGTCGAGGAACGCGGCGTGCTCGCGGTTCCGGCGACTTTCCTCAACGGGCAGAGCTTTTACAACGGCAAGATGGAGCTTGCCGAAGTCCTCTCGCGGCTCGACAGCAATGCCGATGCGCGCGCAGGCGAAAAGCTTTCTGCCAAGGAGCCGTTCGAAGTGCTGATCGTGGGCGGCGGGCCTGCTGGCGCGGCGGCCGCGGTGTATACCGCGCGCAAGGGCTACCGCACCGGCATCGCGGCAGAGCGTTTTGGCGGGCAATTGCATGATACGCTGGGCATCGAGAACCTGCCCGGCACGACCTATACCGAAGGGCCAAAGCTTGCCGCCGATCTCGAAAAGCATGTTGGCGAATACGAGATTGACCTCATGAACCTTGCCACCGCGAGCAAGCTGATCCCGGCGAGCGAGCCGGGCGGCATGCACAGGCTCGAACTGGCCAATGGCGGCGTTCTGAAAGCACGCAGCATTATCCTGTCGACCGGCGCGCGCTGGCGCAATCTTGGCGTCCCGGGCGAAGCGGAATACAAGAACAAGGGCGTTGCTTATTGCCCGCACTGCGATGGCCCCCTTTTCAAGGGTCGGCGCGTGGCCGTGGTCGGTGGCGGCAATTCTGGCGTCGAGGCGGCAATCGACCTTGCCAATATCGTGGGCCATGTCACCGTGATCGAATATGACAGCAAGCTGCGCGCGGACGAGGTGTTGCAGCGCAAGCTCAGAAGCCTCGGCAATGTCGAGATCATCCTCTCGGCCGAGACGACGCAGATCACCGGCAATGGCGCGCGCGTTAACGGCCTCGTGTGGAAGGACCGTGAGAGCGGCGCAGAGCACACGATCGCGCTGGAAGGCGTGTTCGTGCAGATCGGCCTTGTGCCCAACACCGAATGGCTTGAAGGCTCGGGGCTTGAGCGCAGCCGCTTTGGTGAAATCATCATCGATGATCACGGCGCGACCAATCTGCCCGGCGTGTTCGCCGCAGGCGATGCGACGAACGTCCCCTACAAGCAGATTGTCGTGGCAATGGGCGAAGGCTCCAAATCGGGCCTGTCCGCGTTTGATTATCTGATCCGCAATGAAGCGATCGACGAGCCGGCAACCGCCAAGGCTGCCTGACCGTTGTAAAATGCAGGAACCCTCGCAGCGAGAGAGAGAGCTGCGGGGGTTTTTCGTGTCCGGCCCCTTCTAATCGTAAGATGCGATCACAATTTGTATTTTAATCGTTTTGACAGATCATCATCAGCTTGCCATTTTCTCTCCATAGACTCCGCGTAAGTTCGTGACGGAGCCGATCAGAGGAGAGAAGCAATGGACGCTAAGACTGGTGAAATGGGCGGATGCCCGATGGGTGGCGGCGCGAGCCGCTCGTTACTGGGGCGCACCAACCGCGACTGGTGGCCAGAAGCCACGCAGCTAGAAATCCTGACGCAGCAAGGCCGCACCGCTGACCCGATGGGCGAGGATTTCGATTACGCGCAGGCTTTCAACACGATCGATTACGCGGCGCTAAAGGCCGATATCACCGCCTTGATGACCGATAGCCAGGATTGGTGGCCGGCAGATTACGGGCATTATGGCCCCTTCTTCATCCGCATGGCATGGCATTCGGCAGGCACCTATCGCACCGGCGACGGGCGCGGCGGCGCAAGCAGCGGGCAGCAACGTTTTGCCCCGCTCAACAGTTGGCCCGACAATGGCAATCTGGACAAGGCGCGGCGCCTCCTCTGGCCGATCAAACGCAAGTACGGCAACCAGATCAGCTGGGCCGATCTGTTCATCCTCACCGGCAATGTCGCCATCGAAAGCATGGGCGGCCCCGTGCTCGGCTTTGGCGGCGGACGCGCCGATGTGTTCGAACCCGAAACTGTCTATTGGGGCAGCGAGGAGCAATGGGTTGACCAGGGCGTGGAAACGCGCATCATTCCTGATGAGGGCAAGGCGCTCGAAAATCCGCTCGCCGCGATCCAGATGGGCCTGATTTATGTCAATCCTGAAGGCCCCGGCGGCGATCCTGACCCGCTCGGCAGTGCGCGCGATATGCGCGAGACTTTTGCGCGCATGGCGATGAACGACGAGGAAACCGTCGCACTTACCGCCGGAGGCCACGCTTTCGGCAAGGCACATGGCGCGCATCCCACCGACACCTTCGGCGGCGCGCCCGAGAGCGAAGCGCTGCATCTGCAGGGCTTTGGCTGGCTCAACGATCCCGAAGAAATCGCCAGCGGCAATATCACCACTTCGGGGATCGAAGGCGCATGGACGCCCAATCCCACGCAGTGGGGCGGCGACTATTTCCGCCTGCTGTTCAAATATGATTATGAGCTGGTGAGAAGCCCCGCAGGCGCGCAGCAATGGCAGCCGGTCAATCCCGATCCCGAAGACATGGCGCCCGATGCGCGCGATCCTTCGAAAAAAGTGCCGACCATGATGACGACAGCCGACATGGCGCTGAAAATGGACCCGGACTATCGCCGCATTTCGGAGCGTTTCCGCGATGATCAGGCAGCGCTCGACGATGCCTTCGCGCGCGCATGGTTCAAGTTGTGTCACCGCGACATGGGCCCGGGCGTGCGCTATCTCGGGCCGGAAGTGCCCGCCGAGGAATTCCTCTGGCAGGATCCGGTGCCGGCGGGCCGGGCGCCATCGGACAGCGATGTTGCTGCGTTCAAGTCCGCCGTGCTTGGCAGCGGATTGTCGGTCAGTGCGCTGGTCAAGGCAGCCTGGGCCTCTGCTTCGACCTATCGCAATTCGGACCATCGCGGCGGTGCCAATGGCGCGCGCGTCCGGCTTGCTCCGCAAAAGGACTGGGCGGCAAACGATCCCGACGAACTGGCACAAGTGCTCGCCAAGATCGACGGTTTGCGCGGCAATCTCTCGATGGCCGATGCCATTGTGCTGGCCGGCGCAGCGGCAGTCGAGAAAGCCGCGAGCGATGCGGGCCATCCGATCAGCGTGCCCGTCACGACCGGGCGCGGCGATGCGGGCGATGAGCATACCGATGCCGAAAGCTTCGAGCCGCTCGAGCCTTTCGCCGATGGCTTCCGCAATTATCTGCGCACCAAAGCAGATGTGCGGACCGAGGAAATGCTGATCGACCGGGCGCATCTGCTCGGCCTTTCGATCCCCGAAATGACCGTGCTGGTCGGCGGAATGCGGGCACTGGGCGCGAACAGCGGCAACCGCGCGCATGGCATCTTCACCGACCGTGTCGGACAATTGACGCCCGATTTCTTCGTCAATCTGCTCGATATGGACACCCGGTGGACGCCGGTCGACGAGAGCGGCGACGAGGAAT
This sequence comes from Alteraurantiacibacter sp., assembly GCA_036788315.1. GTDB lineage: Bacteria > Pseudomonadota > Alphaproteobacteria > Sphingomonadales > Sphingomonadaceae > Alteraurantiacibacter. Next base: position 9,293 of record DAIQNS010000029.1, read on the forward strand.
ATCTGGGCACCGACCGCAAGACCGGAGCCGAGAAATACCGCGCCACGCGCACCGATCTGGTGTTCGGTTCGAACAGCCAGTTGCGCGCGCAGGCGGAAGTCTATGCACAGCTCGGAAACGAGGCGAAATTCGTGAAGGATTTCGTGGCTGCATGGACCAAAGTCATGGATGCGGACCGGTTTGATCTCGCATACGCCAAATACCACAACTAGACGCTGCGTTTTCCATTTCGCAGCGCTCAGGAGGCCCTCGGCAGCGATGCCGGGGGCCTTTTCACCAGTCCGTCGCTGGCACCGCCTCTCCGATTGCCGCTTGCACTATGGCCATGTCATAGCAAAAGCGGGGCCAAACCGGCTGCAAGAGAAAACGATCGATGGTCTCAACCAGAAGTGCCCGCAGGCTCGCTGCGCTAATTGCTCTCATCGCGGCTTTCAGCATTGTGCTGCAATTCACGATCAACGTGCTCGCGCTGGGTTCGCTCGGCGCAAGCGTGGCGCAGATGACGCGCTATTTCACCATCCTCACCAATTTGCTGGTCATGGCGATGATGGGCGGCATTGCGCTTGGCTGGCGTCCCCCGCGAATGGTGATCCTAGCCCTGGTGACAGCAATCGTTGGCGTGGGGCTGATTTACCATGTGGCGCTTGCGCATCTGCTCGATCTGCGGGGCTGGGCGATTGTCGGCGACCAGGGCGTGCATACGCTGGTCCCGGCGTTGAGCGCGCTCTGGTGGCTCCTGTTCGGCGGCCCGCGCAAGGGCGACTGGCGCAGGCTGTACCTCGTTCTGCTATGGCCGTTGATATATTCCGCCTACGCGCTGCTGCGCGCGGCTGTCACCGGGCTTTATCCCTATCCTTTCATGGATCTCAATCAGATCAGCACGGCGATGCTGTCGCGCAATTTTGTGATCGTGCTGCTGGTGTTCTGGCTGATCGCGGCGCTGCTGCACGGCGCGGTGCAATGGCGGCGCGGGCGCTGAAGCTCACCGGCGTTTGAGCACGATGTAAATCGCCCCGTCGCCCCCGTGGCGGCGGTGCGCATTGCGGATCGCGGCAATGTCCGAGGAATGCGCGCCTGCCGCCAGCCAATCAAGGATCTTCGCGCGTATTGCGCCGCGCCGCTCGCCCCGGTCGGCGGCATCGACCGGACGCGCCTTGCCGGTAATCACCAGCACCAGCCGCGCGCCCATCGCCTTGGCCTGCATGAGCCCGCTGTCGAGCCGCTGGTGCGCCTGATCGAGCGTATGGCCATGCAGATCGAGCGTCACCTCGGGCGCAATTGCCGCACGGCCAAGCTTGCGCTCCCAATGCGAATCGAGCCCGCTTGGCGCTCTGCTGCCAACTGGAGCAGCGGGTTTGCGCACAATCGGCGCAGGCACGCGGCCCTTGGGCGGCTTTGGCACCGGGGCAATTGGCGCGCTCTTGGCGAGCGGGACAGGCACAGGTTTCGCCGGTGCGGGATTGGGAGCCTTGCGCGGATGCAGCGGCGTTACGCTGGCGGCGAGCCTGGCCCACAGCGCCTGCTCTTCGGGCGAAAGGCCGCGCGGGGTGCGCGCGCTCATCGCGGCAGACGCGCGGCGGCATCCCTGGGCAGCAGGATCAGCGCCTGCCCGCGCCCGCTCATCCCGCCGGCAATGCGCCGCGCCTCCTCGCCTGTTCCCCAGAAGGTGTCGAACCGGTTCGCGCCCTTGATCGCGCCGCCGGTGTCCTGCGCGACCCACAAGCCGTCGGCCTCGTCGCGGTCAAGATCGAGCCAGACCGGCGCACCGTAAGGCACAAAGCGCGGATCGACCGCGACCGAGTTGTCCGCCGTCACCGCCACGCCGAGCGAGCCGAGCGGGCCGTCCCGGGCAGTGGCGCCGGTCAGTTCGCGAAAGAACACCCAGCTGCGGTTCTCGCGCATCAGTGCGCGCCCGGCCGCTGGCTGTTCGCGCAGATATTGCATGATGCCTTGCATCGAGCCGGCATATTGCCCCGGCCCCTCGCCGAGCAGTCCGCGCTCGCGCATGAGGCCGCCGATCCCGGTATAGGCGTGGCCGTTCTGCCCGGCATAGCCGATGCGGATGACCTCGCCCTCGGGCGTGCGCAGGCGGCCCGAGCCCTGGATTTGCAGGAAGAAAAACTCGATCGGATCGGCCGCCCAGGCGATTTCCAGCCCGCGCCCAGCAAGCGCGCCATCCTCGATCTGGGTGCGGTCGAAATAGGGGCCGAGGTCGCCATTATCATAGCGCCGGACCAGCGGCGCCCTCCCCTCGCGTTCGGTCACGGGAACCGAGGATGGCCACTCGCGGATCAGATCATCGGGGAGGGCATAGACCGGCACGTCATATCCGGGTCTTCGGGTACGGCTGCCGAGAATTTCGGGCTCGAAATAGCCGGTCGCAAACGCGGCCCCGTCGCCCACACGGACCGGCGTGAAATAGCGTTCAAAAAAGGTCCGCGCGCGTGCACCCGGCCAGCTACGCGCCGCTTCGCACGGCGCGCGCCAGTCATCGAGGCGTGTCAGGCCCGAGAGATCCTCGCGCCGCGCAATTGCCGGGCACGAGGCGACAAAGGCGCCAAGCGCATTGGCTGCGTCCCGATCGTCGAAAGCCAAGGCCAGTGGCACCGGCAGTGCGCCAAGCATGCTCGCACTGGTTGCAGGCGTTGCGGGGCGTGAACCCGGAGCAGGTCTTTCAGGCACCAGCCGGACGCAGGCCGCCAACAGCACCAGCAGCGCTGTTGCAGCGAAGAAATGGAAACGAACACCGGGGTCATGGCGCGGCATCACAGCGCAGCGCCTCCCGGGATCAGCCCAGATCGGTTTCGTCGAGCAGCCAGGCCGGATTGGCGCTGGTGACATTGCGGGTGAAGGTCCAGATATCGCGGCTTTCGACCGCGTCATCGAGCGAACCGGCAATCACATTGCCATCCTTGTCGCGCAGCACCGAGGCAATATCAGACACAAAGCGCACCGCAATCCGCGCCACTTTGCCATCGAGCATTGCCGAATGGACCGTGGTGTCTTCCACGCGGATCAGTTTGCTGTCGAGCGTCTGCCCGGCCGCCTCGCGTTCGTCGATGGCCCCGGCAAAGCTCTGATAGACATCCTCATCACACAATTCGCGCAATTCCTCACGGTCGCCGCGCCAATAGGCTTCAAGGACCATTTCGTACGCGCCGCGCGCACCTTCGAGGAAGGGCAGGAGTTCGAAGCGGCGGTCCGCATTCGAAATATCGCGCAAGCCGCGCTCGATCGCCGGAGGGAAGCCCGCCAGAACCCGTTCGCCCTGCTGCGCTTCGGGGGCGCCTTGCGGAGCGCTGGCGGAGCCGCTCTGCTCATCGCCGCGCTCAAAGCGGTTGGGGATCACTTCTTCTTCATGCTCGGCACGTCGGCCCAGCACCGAATAAAGGCGCATGCCGAGAAAGGCGGCGATCATGGCGAGAATGATAATTTCAGGTATCACAGAAACTTCCCGTTTGTATTGGCCGTGCGTAATCGACGTTCATAGTGGTCCTTGCGCAACGGCTGATTCGTGACCGCATTGGGTTCGCAAATGGACTTTAGCGATCCATTGTGGCCTAGATAGGGTCCGAATTCAATCGAACAACCGAGGCTTTCGCCCGCATGAAGCAAGACTGCAACAGATTGGCGCTGGGGATGCGGTCAAGCGGGGCAAGCCAGGTGATGCCAGCCAAGTCCAGCGGACCAATCCGTGCGGGCCAATTGTTGCGGCCTTGCCCGGGCAATGCTAGGCGCTCGCGCCAGAATGGCATGAAGCGCATGCGGATCCTCTGCGTGCCTGCCCAGTCGATGAGAGATAATGATTATGGCCGATGACGGCAATGTTCTGACCGACCTTGATAATGCAGCACAGGCCAATGGCGCCGATACCCAGCCCATTGCCGGCCTGATCTCGCAATATGTGAAGGATATGAGCGTCGAGAACCCCAAGGCGCCCGACAGTTTCCAATGGCGCGATCAGCCCGACATGGACGTGCAGTTCAATATCGGCGCGCAGACCGTCAATGAGGAAGTCAGCGAGGTCGAGCTGAAAATCACGGTCACCTCCAAGACCCAGCAAGGCACGCAGTTCATTGTCGATCTGGCCTATTGCGGGCTGATCGGCATGCGCAATATCAGCGAGGACCAGAAGCACGCCTTCACTTTCGCCGAAGCACCGCGGCTCATGTTCCCCTTTGCCCGCCGCGTGATTGCCGATGCCGTGCGCGATGCAGGCTTCCCCCCGGTAATGCTCGATCCGATCGACTTCAACGGCCTTTATGTGCAGCGTTTGCAGCAGAAGCGCGCCGAGGAAGCCGCCGCTGGCGGCGCAGCGCCGGACACTCCGCCTGCTGGCGAAGGCTAAGCCCGTTCGCGCGCGGGCCATTACGCCATGAGCCTGCTCAGGAATGTCGGCACGATCGGCGCGCTGACCATGGTCAGCCGCATCGCCGGAATGGCGCGCGAGATGATTTTCTCGCGCGTCCTTGGCGCCAATGATGTGACCGACGCCTGGTTTCAGGCGTTCATCATTCCCAACGTGTTTCGCCGCCTGTTTGCCGAGGGCGCGTTTTCGGCGGCCTTCGTGCCGATGTTTTCCAAGCGCCTAAATGCTGCCAGCGAGGAAGGCGGCGGGCTCGAAGCAGCGCGCAGCTTTTCCGCCGATGTGCTGTCCGTTTTCCTTCCGGTCCTGATCGCGCTGGTGGCGATTTTTCAAATCGCCATGCCCGGCGTCATCTGGCTCCTGTCGGAAAAGCCGGTCAATCCGGAGAACTTCCCGCTGGCGGTCGATTTCGCGCGGATCATGTTCCCCTATATCGTGCTCGTCAGCCTGGTGACGCTGTTCACAGGGATGCTCAATTCGGTCTCGCGCTTTGCGCCGGGCGCGAGTTTCCCGATCATTCTCAATCTCGTGCTGATCACCGCTCTGCTGATCGGCGAACGCTGGATGGCAACCGGCGCGAGCCTCGAACAGGTCGCCTATGCCATTGCCTGGGCAGTCACCGCAGCCGGCGCAATGCAACTCGCCTGGCTCTCTTTCTGAGTGCGTG
>DAIQNS010000030.1:0-400 GCA_036788315.1 Alteraurantiacibacter sp.
CGACCGCGCAAGCCGGCAAAGACCGAATTCAGCCGATCGGACAGCGTATCGAACATGCGCGCCTTACCTTCACCTGTGCCTGCCCACGCGGGAGCAAACGCGAAAAACGCCGGCGAACGAAACCTCGTTGGCCAGCGTGCGAGGCGATTGCCCCGGCTTCCTTTGCTGCAAAGCTCGCGCCATGGATTGCCGCGTCGCTTCGCTCCTCGCAATGACGAGGGCTAGTATCATGGCCATTCTGCCGATTTTCGGTTCTGGTCGAAGGCGAAAATGGTGGGATCGGAGAACCGGAGCGGAGCGGCCATAAAGGCCGTGAGCACCGGAAGCGCACGAGCCCGCCATTTGCAGCCCGACCGGGCCCGAAAGGCGGTAGAATGGTGGAGCCTAGCGGGATCGAACC
>DAIQNS010000030.1:410-4425 GCA_036788315.1 Alteraurantiacibacter sp.
CCGCTGACCTCAACACTGCCAGTGTTGCGCTCTCCCAGCTGAGCTAAGGCCCCGTGCCATTCATGTTTCCCGGTTCGCGCCGGGAGGAGGCCCTTTAATTGCAGGGCCTTTCAGACGCAAGCAGATTGTGTCTCACCCGCAAGGGCAAACGCAACAGCCCTAAGTGTCCTCTTCCTTGTCAGCATCGCCGGTGTCGACGCCCAGGTCATCATCGCCGCCCAGATCGACATCGTTGTCGGGCGAATCATCGTCCTCGTCGATATCTTCCAGATCATCATCGGCCAGATCGCTATCGGCCTCTTTCTTCTCGTCCTTCTTGGCCTCTTCGAATGGAATAGGCTGCTTGGACTTGAGAACAGGCTCAGGGATCCATTCATTGCCGCATTCGATGCAGGTCGCCGGGTCTTCATTCCCGAGATCGTAGAAGCGTTCCCCGCATTTGGGGCAGGTGCGCTTGGTGCCCCATTCTGGCTTGACCATGGTATTTACTGTCCTTGCTGTCACCAACGCATATTGCGGTGCCTGATTACGGTGTCTTGATTAGCTTGTCTGAATCACGTGGCGCGCGCCTTGCCATAGGGCCATGCCGCTGTCAAAGCCCCCGATTTAAGCGAAACCCCAAGCGAACTAACACCGTAGCGAAGCAGATAGGCAATCATCTTGTCCCATACCAGCCCCACCCCTTCAATGAATGCACCAAAGACATTCAAAGCCGCCGGCGCATTGACGGGCCGTATCCGTGTGCCGGGCGACAAATCAATCAGCCACCGCTCGCTGATGCTGGGCGCTCTGGCGGTCGGAGAAACGCTGGTCAGCGGCCTTCTGGAAGGCGAAGATGTGCTCTCCACTGCCGCTGCAATGCGCGCGATGGGCGCGGAGATTGTGCGCGGAGCCGATGGCACGTGGCGCATTCTCGGCGTGGGTGTCGGCTCACTTCTGCAACCCCAGGCCGCGCTCGACATGGGCAATTCGGGCACGTCGACGCGCCTCCTGATGGGGTTGGTCGCCAGCCATCCGATCACCGCGACCTTTGTCGGCGATGCCAGCCTCTCCAAGCGCCCGATGGGCCGGGTGATCGAGCCCCTGTCGCAAATGGGCGCAAGTTTCGAAGGCGCGCCCGGTGGACGCCTGCCGCTGACCTTGCGCGGGATCAGTCCCGCCGTGCCGATCGAATATCGCCTGCCGGTGGCGAGCGCGCAGGTGAAGAGCGCGGTGCTGCTTGCAGGCCTCAACACTGCCGGGATCACGCGCGTGATCGAGCCGGTGCCAACGCGCGACCATTCCGAGCGGATGCTGCGCGGCTTTGGCGCTGATCTCACCGTCGAAGAGGTGGATGGCGAGCGGATCATCTCCATTCGCGGCGAGGCAGAGCTCAAGCCGCAGACCATCACCGTACCCGGCGATCCTTCTTCCGCAGCCTTCTTCGCGGTCGCCGCCTTGCTGGTGCCGGGCAGTGATCTCATCATCGAGAACGTCGGCCTCAATCCGACGCGCTCGGGCATCTTTGAAGTGCTGCGCCAGATGGGCGGGCATATTGCCGAGCTCAACCCGCGCGAAGTGGGCGGGGAGCCGGTCGCGGATCTGCATGTAAAACATTCGGCGCTCACCGGCGTCGAGGTTGATCCCGCGATCGTGCCGAGCTTGGTCGACGAGTTCCCTGTCCTCTTCGTCGCCGCCGCCCTTGCCAAGGGGACGACGACGACCAGCGGCCTTGAAGAACTGCGCGTCAAGGAAAGCGACCGCATTACCGCCATGGCCGACGCCCTGACGCTTGTCGGCGCGCGGGTAAGCGAGCGCGAGGATGGCCTCGTGATCGAAGGCACAGGCGGCGAGCCGCTGCCGGGCGGGAACAGCGCGCCTGTCGTCACGCACCTCGATCATCGGATTGCCATGAGCATGGCGGTCGCGGGGTTGGTTTCAACAGGCGGCGTGTTGATCGACGACACCGCGCCGATTGCGACAAGCTTCCCGACATTCGAGCAATTGCTCCATGAGGCGGCGCAATAATGCCCGCGCTCGATATCTATGCCATCATCGGCTTCTTTGGCACCGCATGCATCATCGGCGCCTATTTCTATCTCACGGCTGTTGAGCGGCCCAATCTGCTTCTCCTGCATGGCACCAATCTGGTCGGCGCGGCCTTGCTCACGGTTTCGCTGCTGGTGCACACCAATTGGCCGAGCCTTGTGCTCGAAGGGTTCTGGGCCGCGATTGCGACATGGGGGCTCGTGAAGACGCTTAAGGCGCGCAGGACCGAGCCATGATCATCGCCGTCGACGGCCCCACGGCCTCGGGCAAAGGCACGATTGCAAGGGCCATTGCCGCGCATTTGGGCATGCCATGCCTTGATACAGGCCTTCTGTACCGTGCAGTCGGCTGGCAGGTTGCGCTGAGCGGGGGCGACCCCGATAACCCGCTGGATGCCCTTGCCGCGTGCGAATTTCCCGACGAACTGCTGGCAGAGCCGGCGCTTCGCAGCGAAGCCACAGGCGGGCTTGCGAGCCGCGTCTCAGTGCATCCGGAAGTGCGTGCCGCGCTGCTCGAACGCCAGCGGGCCTTCGCGCGGCAACCCGGCGGCGCGGTGCTCGACGGACGCGACATCGGTACGGTGATTGTGCCCGATGCCGATGTGAAACTGTTCATCACTGCCAGCGTCAGCGCGCGCGCCGAGCGGCGCTGGCTCGAGATGACGGGCCGCGAATTGGAACTCTCTCGCGACGAGATCGAACGTGACATTGCCCTGCGCGATGCCCGCGATACGCAGCGCAAGGATGCGCCGCTGCGCGCAGCGAGCGATGCCGTGATGATCGACACCACTTCCATGGGCCGTGATGAAGCGATTGCAGCGGCGATTGCAGCAGTGGAAGAGGCTATTTCCTAGTTGCTTCCAGTTCCTTGCGCAGTTCCTTGCGCAGGCCCAGCATGAACGCGAGCTCGGCTACCACGAACAGCGGGCCAACGAGCAGGCCGCGCAAATCGTCCATAAAGGCCGGTTTGCGGCCTTCGTAATGATGGCCCAGAAATTGAAACGCCCAGCCCACCACGAATAGCGCGGTCCCGCCGCCAAGCCAGGCGATGGTCGAGATCGCCGCAACGGCCTTACCCAGCGATATGAATATTGCGAGTAGCACGGTCATCGTCAGGCCCATGCGCCATTCCAGCTGCAGGTAGTAAACGCTCGCCAAGGCCGCCGCGATCATCGCCGGGGTAAGCGATACGCCGAGCACGGGGATATACAACTTGGGTCTTGCAAGCAGCACGGTCACCGCCAGCACGATCATCGGCACACCAATCAGATGCGTTGCCACATTGCGCCGGTCACGGTGATAATCGCCGTAAGCGGCAAGGGTCGTGATCAGGCGGGTCATAAGCGTTCCTCCAGCGGGCAATCTGCGGTCAGCAAATTCCTTGCTCTCATGCGCGTTTTAGCCTAGTGCGCAGCCCGTTCAACGGACGGATCACACGTTCGCGATACGCAAGCCAGCATGGTCGGCTTTCCACCGGGGCGCAACGTCGCTCATGCCATGACAGTTTGCGCCTTGCGCATGTGCCTTTCGAAGAGCGCCTGTTTCGGCATTCGGCCAGGCAGGCAGCGCGGCCCTTTGGCCCGGCCCCCGCAATCGTGCGGTGACCGGAGAAAAGACCCCCGGACGAACCGGGTGGCCGGAAAAACAGTAACTTAGGAATTGCAACTTTATGGCAAGTAGCGCCAATCCCACCCGCGATGATTTCGCGGCCATGCTCGATGAACAACTCGGCGGCGCCGATGGCGGCTTTGAAGGCCGCGTGGTCAAGGGCACCGTCACCAATATCGAAAACGGCATGGCGATCATCGATGTCGGCCTCAAGTCCGAAGGCCGGATCGATCTCAAGGAATTCATGCGCGGCGAAGATGCGCACGGCCTGACCGTTGGCAGCGAAGTCGAAGTCTTTGTTGATCGCGTCGAAAACGCCGATGGCGAAGCAATGCTCAGCCGCGACCGCGCCCGCCGCGAAGCTGCGTGGGACAAGCTGG
>DAIQNS010000030.1:4435-7406 GCA_036788315.1 Alteraurantiacibacter sp.
CCGCCCGGTGCGCGATGTCGGCCCGCTGATGGGCGTGCCGCAGCCCTTCCAGATCCTCAAGATGGACCGTCGCCGCGGCAATATCGTCGTCTCGCGCCGCGCCGTGCTCGAAGAAACCCGCGCCGAACAGCGCAGCGAGTTGATCGACGGTCTGGCAGAAGGCCAGGTCACCGACGGCGTGGTCAAGAACATCACCGATTACGGTGCCTTTGTTGACCTCGGCGGTATCGACGGCCTGCTGCACGTGACCGACATGAGCTACAAGCGCGTCAATCACCCCAGCGAAGTGATCGAAATCGGTCAGAGTGTGAAGGTGCAGATCATCCGCATCAATTCCGACACGCAGCGCATCTCGCTCGGAATGAAGCAGCTTGAAAGCGATCCGTGGGAAGGCGTTGGCGCCAAGTATCCGGTCGGTATCAAGGTCGAAGGCCAGGTTACCAACATCACCGAATACGGCGCCTTTGTGGAACTGGAAGCGGGCATCGAAGGCCTCGTCCATGTGTCCGAAATGAGCTGGACCAAGAAGAACGTGCATCCCGGCAAGATCGTCTCCACTTCGGAGCAGGTCGAAGTCATGGTGCTCGAAGTCGACAGCGACAAACGCCGCATTTCGCTTGGCCTCAAGCAGGCGCAGCGCAATCCGTGGGAAGAATTCGCCGAAACGCATCCGGTGGGCTCGACCGTCACGGGCGAAGTCAAGAACGCGACCGAGTTCGGCCTGTTCATCGGGCTTCCCGGCGATGTCGATGGCATGGTCCACATGTCCGATATTGCCTGGGGCATCTCGGGCGAGGATGCGCTGGCGCTGCACCGCAAGGGTGAAGAAGTGCAGGCGGTCGTGCTCGATGTCGATACCGACAAGGAGCGCATCTCGCTGGGCATGAAGCAGCTTGAAAAGGGCGCTCCCTCGGCTGAGGGCGCATCGGGCGCGGGCAATCTGCGTCGCGGCGAAACCGTCACCGTCACCGTGCTCGAAGTGCGCGATGGCGGCCTCGAAGTGCAGGTTGGCGAAGACGGCGCGACCGGCTTCATCAAGCGTTCGGACCTCGGCCGCGACCGTGACGAGCAGCGTCCCGACCGCTTCCAGGCTGGCGCGAAGGTCGATGCCATGGTCACCGGCTTTGACCGTTCGAAGAAGCCCAACTTCTCGATCAAGGCGCGTCAGATCGCCGAAGAGAAGGAAGCCGTGGCACAGTTCGGCTCCTCGGATTCGGGCGCATCGCTCGGCGATATCCTGGGCGAAGCTCTCAAGAAGGGCGAATAAGCCCGCAATCCCTCAACGGGATCAGAAACGGCCCGCTTGTGACAATGTCGCAGGCGGGCCTTTCCGTATCTGCCGCGCGCATGGTATACGCGCGTATCATGTTGCAAGTTCACCAATTCCCCTGCCTGTCCGACAATTACGGCTTCCTGCTGCACGATCCGCAAAGCGGAGAAACCGCCTGCATCGATACGCCTGATGCCGAGGAGTATCTTCAGCAGGCGCGGGCGCTAAGCTGGACGATTACGCAGATCTGGAACACGCACTGGCACCGCGACCATGCGGGCGGGAATGAAGTGATCAAAGCGGCAACGGGCTGCAAGATCACCGCGCCGCTGCTGGATGCCGAAAAGATACCGGCGGTCGACCGCACGGTGCGCGATGGCGATCTTGTCTCGCTCGGCGATCACACCGCGCAAGTGATCGATGTGGGCGGGCATACGATGGGGCATATCGCCTATCACTTGTCGGCGAGCGCGCTGGCTTTTGTGGGCGATGCGCTGTTCGCGCTGGGCTGCGGGCGGATGTTCGAAGGGACAGCGCCGCAATTCTGGGACAGCATGCTCAGGCTGAGAGGATTGCCCGACAATACGACGCTCTATTGCGCGCACGAATACACGCAGGCCAATGCCCGGTTTGCCCTGCACGCCGATCCGGAAAACACCGCGCTTGCGGGCTATGCGCAGGAGATCGCGCAAAAGCGCACGCGCGGCGAGTGGACGGTGCCCTTTGCACTCCAGCGAGAGCGAGAGACCAATCCCTTCCTGCGCGCAGACACGCCCGAGATGCAGGCACGCTGGGGCGGGAAGCTGCCGCACGAAACCTTCGCCGCCTTGCGCGCGGCCAAGGACGGTTTCTAGGCGTCCACAAGCGCGCCAGTCAGCCGGTTAGCCCATCAGCACAAAGCCGGTGAACGCCACCGCCCCGATTACGCTGCTGAATACGGTCATGCGGCGCAGGCTTCTCACCTGCAAGCCCATGATCAACCCGCTCGCCACCAGCGTGAACAGCACGAGTGCGAGAGCGGAGGCGTAAACCTTGAACCACACGCTGCCCTTGGCCTTGTGCAATTGCACCAGCCAGCGGTGCAGGCCCGCTTCCTTCACGGCCACTTCAGCCATGGCAGGATCCTCGGCTGCAAGGCTGACCGCGACTTCGCTGCGCGCGCCAACCCAGGTCAAGGTCTGCTCGTCGCCTTCGCCGCTGAGTGTGGCAGCACCGCTCGGCAGAGCCACCCCGTCAACCGCGAGCGCGGTTTGCGCAATCGCTTTCAGCCCAGCCTCGTCCTGCGCCGCGTAGGGTTCGCTCAGCGGGACGAGCTGAGTGCTTTCGCGCCATTCGCCCTTGTTGCCCCAGGTGTAGAGTGCACCTGTCACAAGGAACATCAGGACCGCCGGGAACATGAAGGCAGCGGCGATGAGGTGAAGTTTGGTCAGAAAAGCGCGGTTCATTGGACACCCTTATTGCAATTCGCTCGCAATAACATCCTGCACGGCTTTGCCAACCAAAAAGCGCGCCTGATCCTCGGATCGGGCGCGCCTGAAAATCTTGGGCCGTTCGCAGGCCCGGGGGCCAGCAAGCGTGCCGCTTAAAGCTGGCTGATCATCTCGTCCGCCATCGCCTTGTCGGCGGCGGCATTGTGCTTTTCAGCGATCAGGGCAGCGGCAGCGGCAGTGCTGGCATCGGCGGCCTTGGCCTTGAGTTCGG
>DAIQNS010000030.1:7416-14094 GCA_036788315.1 Alteraurantiacibacter sp.
TGAGTTCGGCAATGGCCTGACGCTCGGCAGCGGCGATCTTGTCGGTGGCCATCTGTTCGCGCCGGGCGATCATCGCGGTGGTGTCGGCCTGCGCCTTGGCGATGATGCCGTCAGCTTCCTTGCGCGCATTGGCGAGCATGGCTTCGGCATCAGCCTGCGCCCCGGCGATCTTCGCGGCATATTCCTCGCGCAAAGCTTCGGCTTCGGCGCGCAGGGCCTTGGCTTCATCGAGACTGGCCTTGATCGCGGCAATTCTTGCATCAAGGCTGCCTGCAACGGTCTTGTGCACGCCGAACTTCGCAAAGGCAAAAATCAGCAGCACCGCCATTGCAAGCGAAACCCACTGATAGGGCTCCATGCCCCAAAGCACCGGCTCAAGCTGCTCGACCGGCAGCCCTTGTGCGGCATCGACATAGGTTTCGGCGGATTCGGTTTCAAAAACCTCGGGAAGATTACCTGTGTTAGCCATGGGCCATCGCTTTCTGCACAGCCGCTCTGGCTGCGGCTTGGCTTACTTCGACGCTGGCGATCTGCCGGGCGATATCCTGCGCAGCTTCGGCCGCGACGGTTTCAATCTCGGCAGCAGCCGCTTCGCGCGCGGCGGCAATGGCCGCTTCGGCTTCGGTAAGGCGGGTATCGAGCGCGCCCTGCACTTGTGTCATTCTGGCCTCGGTGGCGCCTTGCGCGCTTGCCTTGGCCTCTGCCACCAGCTTTTGCGCAGCCTCACGGTTGGCGTTTTCCTGCTTGCGCCATGCCTCTTCCTGCGCATCAGCCGCATCGCGCGCGGCATTTGCAGCAGCAAGATCATCGGCAATTTGCTTGTCGCGCAGCCCCACCGTGTCGAGCACTTTGGGAACCATGCCCCGCCCGATCACGAAGAATACCAGGCCAAACACGATCAGCAGCCAGAACACCTGGCTGGACCATGTTTCCATTATTTGGGCTATCTGGGGCATGGACGGATTCCGTCTGTAAGCGCGAGAACAGGATTTGCGCCGGCCGGATAGAAGCTACCCGGCCGGCAAAGCAATCGTCAGGCGACGAAGATCAGGATCATAGCGACCACGAAGGCCAGGAGGCCCAGTAGTTCGGCAGCCGCGAAGCCGATAAACAGACGGCCCTGTTGACCGTCGGCAGCACCCGGATTGCGCAGCGCGCTTTCGAGGAACGAGCCGAAAACGTTACCCACGCCGATGGCGGCCATACCCGCTCCGATTGCGGCGAGACCTGCACCGATGAGCTTTGCAGCTTCTGCGTCCATTATAAAATCCTTTCGTGTGAACTTGTCATGCGTTGAAATGAGGGCTTAGTGCAGATGCTCGGCATCGTTGATATACAGCGATGAAAGCAGTGCAAAAACATAGGCCTGAATGCCGGCAACCAGAATTTCCAAAGCGGAAATGCCGATCATCAGGATGAAACTGGGAATGCCCACGAGCGCGCCGAATTCGGGGCCTGCATTGAAGCTGTCGATCACGAAGCTTGAGAGCACCTTCAACAGCACGTGCCCGGCCATCATCGCAACGAACAGTCGCAAGGCGAGGCTGAAAGGGCGCACGAGGAAAGACACAAGTTCGATCGGGAAGATGATCGGGATCATCGGCAGCGGCGTGCCGTGCGGCACGAACAGGCTGAAGAACTTGATGCCATGCTTCCAGAAGCCGACTAGCAGCACAATGCCAAAGCTGAGGATCGCAAACACGCCGGTCACGGTGAAGTGGCTGGTGAAGGTAAAGGGATGCACGCCGAACAGGCCCACAGGGAGCAGACCCAGAAGGTTGGCAAACAGGATGAACATGAACAGGCTGAAGATATAGGGCACATATTTGCGCCCTTCTTTGCCGACATTGGCCTCCAGCATATTGTCGATGAAGCCGGTGAAGCTTTCTACCGCCATCTGCCAGCGGCCGGGCACGAGCTCGCGCTTCATGCCGCCGATCATGAACACGAACAGCGCGACGCCAGCGATCACCATCCACAGCGCCGAATTGGTGAACGCAATGTTGAAGCCGCCGAGCGCAAGCTCTTCGGTGCCGAACATCGGCTCGATCATGAACTGCTTCATCGGATCGACTTTGGCTGGTACAGCTGCCACCGGTCTATCGCCCCTACGTTCTCAATTGCGCAGACCTAAGGTTTGGGCCCGCTCGAAATCCGGATTATATTCCTGAAAGCGACCACTATTCCCATGAAAAGCATCACCAACAGACCCCAGGGCGATGTCCCGGCAAAGTAATCAATTACCGAGCCGACAACCGCGCCGCCAATCAACCCACCAAGCAAATCCGCAAGCACACGGCTACCGAGCTTGTCGCTCGCACCGGTGCCTTGAACTCGCGGCTTGTTGCGCTGTTCTTCTCGCTCTCGCGCGGCCTTGAGCCGCGTCTCGAGCGCGTCGATCCGCGCATCTTCGCCGATGGGTTCCTGAGCGGGTTTCTCGTCGTTCATGGCCTCTCTCCACCCGGAGACGAGACCTTGCCTGACAATGGCGCCCGCCGGGGGCGATTGCCCCTTAGGCGGGGGTCATATCCGAGTCAACATGCGGTGCTGCAATAGCGAAGGGAAATGCCCACCTTGTGGACAGGGCAGCATCAGGGGCAGCGCGGATCGCGGCGCGGCGGGGCATTTGTGCGCTGCTGCCAGCTGCCGTCGGGCGCCTGGTAATACTCGCCCGGTTCAGTGCGCAGGATGGCAAGGCAGCCCGCGGTGAAAGCGTATTCCTCCAAAGTCGCGCCTTCGGCCTGCGCGCGCTCGGCATAGACCGCGCGGCGGCGGATGTTGATATCGTCCACTATCTTGCGCAGCTGCGCGGTGGCATCAGCAACAAGCCCCAGATAGCCATCCATCTTCTCGCCGACCGAACCGTTCGCGCGCGCGGCGGCATAGGCGGGATCGCGCTGCGCCATGACCGGTGCCGCCAGCATGGCGAGCGCAATGGCACCCCCGGCTGCGAGCATAAGTCTGGAATTGATCATTGCTCTTGCTCCTAGCCGCCTATCAGAAGATATCGGCATTTTCCTCGATCGTGTTCCCGGCATCTTCCGCCAGTCGATAAATCACTTCCTGCGTGATGTTGATGTTCAGCTCGATCACGATCGGTCTGTCCGGTGCTTCAACTGTGATGCACCCGGAAAGCCCGCTCGCCATTGCAGCCAGCATCACCATACCCTGCCCGAAATTGCGTTTCCCCATGGCATGCTTATGCACATGAGCCGCAGCTCCGGTCAAATTCGCTCGTGTCATAATCCCCTCTCGCTTTCGGATGGCTGAACTTCCGGTTCATTGCGCAGACGATCCTCTGCGCGCAGTATCGACGGGTTTTCGCCCGGCGGCGTGGCTGGCACAAAGCGCAGGCCATCATCACGCAAAAGGCCCAGGCTGCGCGGATCGCGCACTGCGCTGGGATCGTAAAGCGAGCGCGTCGAGGACATCAGCTGGTAAAACGGCGCGCGGATATTGATGCGCAGCTCGATCGGCAGGCGCGCAATCTGCCGGGTGACAATGTTGCTCTGTGCCAGCTCCCCTTGCCCGATGCCGTCAAAGCGGACATTGGTCACCAATTCGCCGGTGAGCGGGCCGTTCATGACGATTTCCGTGCGCTTGTAGCTGACATCGCGCAGCGCGCTGAAAGCATAATTGGCAAAAGTGCCCATATCCTCGTAAGTAAGGTCGCCGACATAGGCGAGATTGCCCCCGGGCGGACGGCTGACGAGCACGCCATCCTGCAAACGGCCATTCCCGGCGACATCGAACACGATCGGAATCGTCCCGTCGAAGACGCCATTGGCGGCCAGATTGTTGAGCTGCATGCGCTCGATGAACTGGTTTGCCTGAATGCCGGTGATCTCGATGAGATAGGTGCGCTCCTCGGCCGCACCGACATTGATATCGACCGGGCGCATCTCCATCGTGCCGCCCAGCAGCGGCCAGCGCCCGCCTTCGAAGCGCACCAGCTTTCCGCCGATGATCGAAATGCCCACTTCCCCGTCATTCACCTCGATCCCCGGATTGATGGCGGCGAGCTTGAAGCGTTGATCGGGAGCTGTCGTCATGGCAAGCAGATCGGTGAAGCGCAGCGTCCCGCTCGCGCCCTTGACTGGGCCAAAAGCGGCAGCAAAATCAATGCCATCGCTGGTAAAGCTGCCAGTGCTGGTCACGGCCTGAGAGTTCCAGTCGATCCGGCCCGTCCCGGTCACCGTCCCCGCGACATTGGCGACAACGCCGCGCGCGTTTTCGGTGAGGTCATAGGGCTGCAATTCATCGGTAAAGGTAAGCCCGCGCACGGTGAGATCGGCCCGGCCCGTGCCGCTGGCAAGATCATGCGCAAGATCGAGGGCGACGACTTCGGCCCGGCTCATCGGCGCAAGCATCACGGCATCGCCGGCAATGACGCCATCGATCAGCGTGAGCCGCGCGTCCTGCGCGATCAGCGGGCTGAAGCGCGCGGGCGCGTTGCGATCGGACAGCGTGAACGCTCCTTCTGCAATGCTCAGCGCGCCATCGGCAAAGCGCCAGGCGCCGCTCGCGTCTGTGATGGCAAGCGGAACCGGGGGCAGATGCGCCTGCGTCCCGGCAAAACTCCCGCCGACTGTTCCGCTTGTGAGATCGACAGTAATCTCGCGTGCCGAGAAGCGAACCGCGTCCGCTCCCCTGCCGAGCGCCAGCGCCACATCGGGCGCGCTGATCGTGCCGGGATAGGCAATGCGCAAAGGCCCGCTGGCAATCGTGAGGGGGCTCTCGCCATAGCGCGCGGCAAGATCGAGCCGCTGCGTCACCGCGGCAAAGCGCAGCCCTTGCGGACCATACCGCAGGATCGGTGCCGCGCCATCGGGGCACAGGGCAAGCGTCTGTTTCCCGAGGGCGAAATCCGCCACTGTCAGAGCCGCAAAGCTGATCCGGCGGCATCCTTGCCACAAGGAGACCGCACCGCTCGCCGCTATTGTACCATCAATGGGAACAGCGAGGCCTTCGACCTTTCCACCGGGGATGGCTCCGCTTGCACGTGCCAGCCCGTCAATCGCGAGCGTGCCTGCGCGCATGGGCGTGAGCGAAAGCCGCGGGATGGCGAGCACTGCACCTTCGGCGCGGTATTCCTGCATGGTCAGTTGCATCGCCAGGGCACCGCCACGGCCCTGTTCCATGCGCCCGGCAATGCGCGGCATATTGGCCCCGCCCGTCGCGAAATTCCCGTCGAAGCGCGACACGCCTTCGCTGCCAGTGCCCAGTTGAACGCGCGACAAGGCGAGCAAGGTCGCCCCGCTGCTGCCGATCCAGCGCGCCTCCGGCACAACCAGCGCCATCGCGCCTGTGTCGGCCCCCGCCCCAAAGCTGCGCGCCGAGAAATTCGCGCTCAGCGTGCTGCTGCGCGTTTCGGCCAAGAGAGCTTGGCGGAAGCGGGTCAGCAGCGGCTCTGCCAAAGTCCCCGCCGAGGCTTGCTGCGCGGTGGCAAGGCTGCGTGCAAGCTGCTTGCCCGGAACGATGCTTTGGCCGGTCACCTCGCCTTCCAGTGCGAGCCGGGCAAAATTGTTGTCGGCGCGCAGATCTCCTGTCACGCCCAGTTGGCCCAGCGCGGCATAGGCGGTTGCCACAAGAGTTGCACTCAGATCGTAGCGCGCCGTCAGTGCGCCCGCGCGCCAGCTGAACGCCCCCTCGCCCGTAAGACCCTGCGCACTGTTGTCCGCCAGCGCCATGGCGCCCATCGCGAGCTTCGCTTCGCCTTCGAAATCGGCAAGATTGCGGTCGGCGCGCAGAGCCAGTTGCACCGCGCTTTCACCAAGCGAAAAGGCCCGCCCTTCGCATTCAAGCGAAGCGAAGCGCAGCGGCCCCGCAAAGACCGGGCGCTCCGCCTCGATGCTCAAGGCGCCATAGAGCGAAGCTTGCTGCGCGGTGCACCCGGCCCCGGCAAGCTCGGGCGCGAGAGCAGCAAATTCGCCTCGGAAGCCGCCGCGCAAATGCCCCGCGCCAGAGAGCGTCAACCCGATTGCACCGGCATCGCTGGAGATACGGCTGCGCCCGTCCTCGACGATCAGATGCATGTCGGGAAATTCGAAAGGCTTCTCGCTCCCGGTAAAGATCAGCGGATCAAGACTGCCGAACGTCACCGCCCCATCGGCAATGCTCCCGTACAGGCGCGGTCTCGTCACACGCAACTGGCGCACAGCAGGCAGGCCCAGACGCGCCTTGAGAATCAGTTCCAAGCGCTCGATCGTCAGATCGGGGCGCGCCGGATCGCCGATGACGATGTTGGTGAGAACCTGCCGGTCAGGAGCGATCAGCGCGACATCGTAAGTCGCAGGCACGCCTTGATCCGCAAAATAGTCGGTAATCAGGCTTTCGGCGATATCCACGCGCTGGATCCACGCGGCCACCACGAGAAGCGCAAGCAAGACGCCGAGCGCGCGAAACCCGAGACGCGGGAATCGACGCGCACGGACTTTCTTCGGGGAGTTCTCGGGGCTATCGCCAGTTTGCGCCATCGCCGCGACACTTGCGCGATGGGATCGGCAAAGGCAATGCTTCGCATGCCGCGAAGGAGTGCGGCGAAGATGACGCAAGATATTCGGGGCAAGGGAAAAAACGGCGAGAAGGCGCTTCAGGAGCACAGCGCGGCGGGCCATCGCCAGCGGCTGCGTGAGCGGCTGCTCAATGGCGGCGGGGAAGCGCTGGCCGATTACGAGG
>DAIQNS010000031.1:0-13745 GCA_036788315.1 Alteraurantiacibacter sp.
GACCTGACCGCAATTGCGGGTCTTTTGCGCCGCGAGAGCCTTGACCAGCCGGTCCACATCGACATCATCGAACACCAGCACCGGGCCGTGCCCGCCAAGCTCCATTGTGGTGCGGATCATATTGTCGGCGGCGAGCCGGGCGAGATGTTTGCCGACCGCGGTCGAGCCGGTGAAGGAGAGCTTGCGGATCACCGGGCTGGCCAGCAGATGGCGGCTGACTTCATCAGGCACGCCGAACACGGCCTGCGCGACATTGGCAGGCAAGCCGGCCTCTTTCAGGACGCGCATGACGTGCAGCGCGGAAGCGGGCGTTTCCTCGGCGTTCTTGATGATGATCGAACAGCCCGCCGCAATTGCAGCGCCGATCTTGCGTGTGGGATTGATCAGCGGGAAGTTCCACGGCGCAAAGGCCGCCGCAGGGCCGACAGGCTCATGGCGCACGACTGCACGCTGGCCAACAGGCCGCACCAGTTCGCGCCCATAATTGCGCTGGCATTCGCCTGCGAAGAATTCGAGCAGGCGCGCGGATGCGAAAACCTCGCCCCGCGCTTCGGCCAGCGGCTTGCCCTGTTCCATGGTCAGGACGCGCGCAAATTCGGCCGCGTTCTCCTCCATCAGGCGCGCAGCAAGATTGAGCACGCCTGCGCGCTTTGTCGCGCTCGAATGGCGCCATTCGGCAAAACCCTTGCCCGCGCATTCCAGCGCGCGGTCAAGGTCGGCGGTATCGGCCAGCGGCAATTGCGCCAGCACTTCTCCGCTGGCAGGATTGCGCACCGGGAATGTGCGCCGCCCGCCGCCCGAAACTTCCTCGCCGCCGATGATCATATGCAATTTCGGAAAGCCGCTCATCGCGCTGATCCTTTCGGTTGAAACCATTTCGCGCCCGCCTGCGCGATAGCTTGGGCCAAGTCAATTGCGCTCGCCCATGGCGCTCCGGCGCGAAAATGTGAAGGCTGTGTTCAGCAAATCGGCTATATGCCACAGCCATGCTTCGCTTTCTGCCCGCATTCGCCCTGCTTCTCACACCGTTTGCCGTTCATGCTCAGGCTGAGGCCGAAGCTGGCGTGCAAGAGGCGCCACTCTCACTCGATCATCGCATGATGCTGCGCTGCGCGGCGACCGCAGCACTCGTGGCGCGCGGGCAGGAGACCGGCGATCCGGCGATGGCGGATTATCCCGACCTGCGCGTGCGCGGGCGCGAGTTTTTCGTGCGTGCGAGCGTGCGCGTGATGGACGAGGCCGGTCTGGCGCGCGAAACGGTCGAGCGGCATTTGCGCGAAGAAGCGGGCGATATCGTGCGCGCTGCCTCCGTGCATGAGATGATGCCCCTGTGCCTGACGATCATTCCCCAACAGGTTTAATGCACCTGCGCGCCAACGCAGGCTGGACCCGCGCGCGCCAATACGCCATTACCAGCTGCGAAAACCATGTGGCAGCTTTATCAATTCCCGCTTTGTCCCTTCAGCCGCAAGGTGCGCCTTGCGTTGAGCGAAAAGGGCGTGGCCTACGAAACCAAGCGCCTTTACCCGTGGAATGCGGAAGAAGCTTTCTATTCGCTCAATCCTGCGGGCCGCACGCCGGTGCTCTACGATCCCGAGCGCAAGCGCGCCTTGGTCGATAGCCAGGCGATCTGCGAATATTTCGAAGAGACAGTCGACAAATCCCCGCTGATCCTTGGCAATGCCAGCGCGCGCGCGGAAATCCGCCGCATTGTCGCGCTGGTGGACGAGGTGTTCTTTGCCGATGTCACCGCGCCCCTGCTCGACGAAAAGATGAAGAAGCGCATTATCCTGCGCACTTCGCCCGATGCCAGCGTGCTGCGCAAAGCGATGCGGCTTGCGCATGATCATCTCGATTATCTCGATTGGCTGATCGACAATCGTCGCTGGTTGGCAGGCTCGCAGCTGAGCCTTGCCGATTTTGCGGTGGCAGCGCAGCTTTCGGTCGCGGATTATCTCGAAGGGATAGATTGGGACGGACATGATGCCACGCATGCCTGGTACCGCGTGATAAAGAGCCGCCCCAGTTTTCGCCCGCTGCTTGCCGACCGCATGGAAGGCATTCCCGCGCCGCGCAACTATGCCGATGTGAACAGCTGAAGGCTGGCCGGTTGCGCTTGCTCGGCTGCGCGCCTTGCAGTTTGACCTACGCAAACCGATATTGCTTACCGACAAAGCGAGACAATTCGCATGCGCCACCGGCCGCAGGGCCGACTGGCGCTGAGGAGACAAGATGGACAAGATCAAGCTCACCGATGCCCAGTGGCGTGAACGGCTCACGCCTGAGCAATATCAGATCCTGCGTCAGGCCGGGACCGAGCGCGCTTTCACCGGCAAATATGACAAGAACAAACAGGCCGGCGCTTACAAATGCGCTGCATGCGGGCTGCCCCTGTTCATCTCGGATGCGAAATACGACAGCGGTTCAGGCTGGCCCAGCTTCACCGCGCCGGCGGCCGAGGAAGCGGTCGATCTGCACCGCGACAGCACGCTCGGGATGGTCCGCACCGAGGTCACCTGCGCGAAATGCGAGGGGCATCTGGGCCATGTCTTTCCCGACGGGCCGGGGCCGGGGGGCTTGCGCTATTGCATCAATTCCGCCTCGCTCGACTTCGAACCGGAAGAAAACTGAGGAGCGCTTCTACGCAAGCGTTCACGCCGCATTATGATTGCCCTATGCATGGCGCGCGGGATGGGTGCGGCATGGGGCCAGCTCACCGCAAGGGATAAACCGGCCTGATGGCAAGGCGCAGCAATTCGCGCGGGAAAATCAAGCGGACATCGCCGCCCGGAAGGAACTGGAAACAGACCTTCTGGCTGTGGACGCGGCGCTTGGCGATCACCGGATTTGCGCTTGGCGCGCTGGGCGCGATTGCCCTGTTCACTGCGGTGTATTTCGCCGCGCAGTCGATTCCCTCCTTCGCCGCACTCAAGACCAGCACGCATGCGCAGACGATCATCGTGCGCGCGCGCGATGGCTCGCAGATCGTCGAGCTCGGGCCGACCTATGGCGAATGGCTCAGCTATGAGGAAATTCCCGATGTCATGAAGGAAGCGATGGTCGCGGTCGAGGATCACCGCTTCTATTCGCATCCCGGCGTCGATCCGCTTGGCCTTGCGCGCGCGTTTTACAACGCCGCGATGACCGACCGAAGGCTCGGCGCGACTTCGACCATCACGCAGCAGTTGGCGCGCAACATCTTCCTCAATTCCAACCGGACCGTGTCGCGCAAGGCGCGCGAGGCGGTCCTCGCGATGGCGCTCGAATGGAAATTCGACAAGGACCAGATCCTCGAGCTCTATCTCAACAAGGTCTATTTCGGCGGCGGCGCCTATGGCATCGACAGCGCCAGCCGCAAGTTCTTCAGCCACCCGGGCAATGAGCTGAGCCTTGAGGAAGCAGCGATCATCGCTGGCTTGGTCAAAGCGCCAAGCCGCTATTCCCCGACTGCCGATGTCGAAGCCGCAGTGGGCCGCGCCAATGTGGTGATCGGGCAGATGGTCAAATATGGCGATCTTGATCCCGCAATTGCCCGATCGGTCGATCCCAGTGCGGTCAAGCTGCAGGAAGATCGCACCGAGAACTCGATCCGCTATTTCACCGATTGGGCCCTGCCGCAGCTCGACCTGCTGCTTTCGGGCGACAATTTCGAGCCGATCGAGGTGTGGACCACACTCGATGTCGGCATGCAGAACGCCGCCACTGCCGCGATCCAGGCGAATGCGCCCGATGGGTCGCAAGGTGCGCTCGTCAGCCTCGACCGTGACGGGGCGATCCTCGCGCTGGTGGGCGGCACCGACTATGTGACGAGCAATTACAACCGGGCCACCGAAGCGCTGCGCCAGCCGGGCTCCGCCTGGAAGCTGTTCGTTTATCTCGCTGCGCTCGAGCACGGCTACAATCCCGATAGCCCGGTGAAAGATGTGCCGGTCACCATCGAGGGCTGGACCCCGCGCAATTCGGGCGGCGATTTTGCCGGCGATATCGATGTGCGCAGCGCCTTTGCCTATTCCAAGAACACCGTCGCGGCGCAGCTTGGCTATGAAGTGGGCTTTGGCAATGTGGCGAGCATGGCGCGCCGGTTCGGCATCACCACGCCGATCAACACGCATCCCGCCATGGTGCTGGGTTCATCCGAGGTGCGCCTGATTGACATGACGCGCGCCTTTGCCGCCGTGTCCGCACGCGGGCAGTCGGTCGAACCTTACGGCATTATCCGGGTGACCACGACTTCGGGCCGCGAACTCTACAAACGCAAGCAGGATCGTGCCTACGCGCTGGTGCCCGAATATGTCGCGGCGGGGATCACCGATCTCTTGCAGACTGCGGTCGCCACGGGCACCGGCCGTTCGGCGCAGATCGGGCGTCCTGTGGCCGGCAAGACCGGCACCACCAGCTCGAACAAGGACGGCTGGTTCGTCGGCTTCTCCTCCGGGATCACGACAGGCGTATGGATGGGCCGCGATGATGCGAAGGCGGTACGCGGATTGCAGGGCGGGCGCGCCCCGGCGCAGGCCTTCTCGGCCTTCATGCGCTATGCGGTGAAAGATCGCCCGATCGAGGAATTCGACACCAATCTGCAATTGCCCGAATGGCAACTTGAACCCGATGACGAGTTCTATTTCGGCGATAATGAGGACTATTATTTCTACATCGACGAGCAGGGCAATCTGGTCGAGCCGGGGCGCGAGACGCCTCTGGGTGAGAGCTTCCCGGTGGAAGGCGAACGCCCGGCAGCGCCGCGCGATCCGCTTGACCCGCGCGGCGCGGAAGGCGGCAGAGCGCCGAGTGTGCCCAAGGCCGCGCCCGATGATTTCCTTGAACGCGCAACCGGGCGCGATCTGCCGCAGGACAATGTGCGCAGGGCACCCGCGCGGCCCGCACCTGCTCCCGGGGCGGCAACCCCGTGAGCAGGGAACATCATTGAAGCATGAGAGCGATTCCCGGCAGTAACGCTGCCGGGAGCGCTTATTCGGCCATCAGGCGCACGGCGACCGAGACAGGCTGTCCACGGCGCGGCTTGACCCGCAGCAGCACAGCCTGCCGCTCGGACGAGCGCACTTCGCGCAAGATGGCTTCCAGATCGCTGATCGAGGCGACATTGCGGCCATTGGCCTGCAGGATGATCGTGCCGCGTGCCAAGCCCTTGCGCGCGGCATCGGAATTGCGATTCACATCGGTGATCGCCACGCCCTGCGTATCGCTGTCCACGCCAAGCTGGCGCGCGAACTCGGCAGTCATGTTGACCCCGCGCACACCCAGCGCGCCTTCGAGCAGGCCATCGCCTTCATCGCCTGGGGCTGGCTGGCTGGGCTCTGCCTCATCTTCGTTGTCGCTGAACATGTCCTGTTGCGCGAGCTCTTCCTGGCTTGGCCGCTTGCCCACGGTCACATTGATCGTGCGCCGCTCGCCGCCGCGCAAAATGCCAAGCTGCGCGCGCTGGCCAGGAGTGATGGCAGCGACCATGTAGGACAAGGTCTGGTCGCGGGTCACGTTCTGGCCATTGACGGTCAGGACGATATCGTCGGCTTGCAGCCCGGCTTGAGCGGCAGGCTCTCCGGGAACGACCATCTGGATGATCTCGCCGCGATTGCGATCAATGCCGAGTGCTTCGGCCATGTCTTCGCTGACCGGCTGGATGCGCACGCCGAGATAGCCGCGCTCGATGGTCTCGCCTTCAATCAGCGCCTTCACGATCGGGGCTGCGGTTTCGGCAGGAATGGCAAAGCCGATGCCCACATTGCCGCCCGAGGGCGAGAAGATGGCGTTGTTGATGCCGATCACATTGCCTTGCATGTCGAACAAGGGGCCGCCCGAATTGCCGCGATTGATGCTGGCATCGGTCTGGATGTAGCGGTTGAAGCCGCCCGTCGTATTGCGCATCACGGCAGAGACGATGCCGCTTGTCACGGTGCCGCCAAGGCCGAACGGGTTGCCGATGGCAATCACCCAGTCGCCCACGCGCGCCTGCGCCGAATCGCCGAAACGCACGAAGGGGAAAGGCTGCGCACGGCTGATCTTGAGCACCGCGAGATCGCTCTCGGGATCGGTGCCGACCACTTCGGCTTCATATTCCTCGCCATTGGGCAAGGTCACGGTGACCGATTGGAGCTGCGCGCGCTGATCGGGCGAGACGACGTGATTGTTCGTCACCACATAGCCATCGGCGGAAATGATGAAGCCCGAGCCGAGCGATTGCGCTTCCTGCGTTACCGGACCGCCGCTGCCGCCGCGCCGCCCGAACATATCGCCAAACGGCGTTCCCTCGAAGGGGTTGCTGTTCTCGATGGTGATGGTCTGCCGGGTGGAAATGTTGACCACGGCGGGCTGCAAGGCCTCGGTGAGGTCGGCAAAGCTGGCTGGCGCGCCCGCGCGCGGCA
Organism: Alteraurantiacibacter sp.; assembly: GCA_036788315.1. Classification (GTDB taxonomy): domain Bacteria; phylum Pseudomonadota; class Alphaproteobacteria; order Sphingomonadales; family Sphingomonadaceae; genus Alteraurantiacibacter. The sequence goes on from DAIQNS010000031.1 coordinate 6,381, forward strand.
CGGCATTTTCCATTTGCAGCCGGTCATTCTGCGCGACCTGTGCCCCGGCGGGAAAGCCGGTCATCAAGGTGAGCGCTGCGCCGCTTGCGAGCAGGGCGGTGGTGATACCATAGGAATATCGCACGGTCTTCACGTCCTCTTTTTCCTCTCAAAACATCGTCTGCCACGCACATATCTGTGCAGGCCGCTAATTTCATCCCGCTGCCGGTTTGAGCGTAGCGCGCCTGAATGCGCCTTTAACGACAAATGTAATCGTAGATGCCGTTTGCGCTCAATTGCCGCGGAACTGGCGCAGATATTCATTGTCGGGCGCAAGAATGATCGAGCTTTCGCCCTTGCCTTCGCCCTGAGCGAATGTCGCGTCATAGCTCTGCATTGCGCGGTAGAAATCGTAGAACTCGGGATCCTTGTTGAAGGCTTCGGCATAAATGCTCGCCGCTTCGGCATCGGCTTCGGCGCGGATGATGCGGGCATCGCGTTCGCCCTGCGCGCGGATGGTGCGGGCTTCGCGCTCACGGTCGGTTTCCATGCGGCGAAAGGCTGAGGCGAGCGGCGCGCCATCGGGCAAATCGGTGCGCTTGATCTGCACATCGATCACTTCGGCGCCGTATTGGCGTGCCTGCCGGTCCAGATTGCTGCGCACATTGGCAAGAGCCGTGCCGCGTTCTGCCGTCAGCATCGCCTCGAAAGTGCGGCGGCCAAGTTCCTGGCGCAGCACCGAATTGAGGATCGGCTCAAGCGAATCGCGCACGACTGCGGTCGAACCTGCACGTTCGACCATGCGAACAGGGTCGGTGATGCGGAAGCGGGCATAGGCGTTGACGAGCAGGCGCTGCTGATCGTTGGAGAGCACTTCCTCATCGGTCATTTCGAGATCAAGCAGGCGCTTTTCCACGCGCGCCACCCGGTCGATGAACGGCACGCGGAAATACAGCCCCGCGTTGGTCGTGCCGCCCGGCGTGTTGACCGTGAGGATCGGCTCACCGGTGCGGATGATCACCGCCTGCTCTTCCTCGGACACCACAAAGGCGCTCATGAAAAAGATCACGATACCTATTGCCGCGGCGATAAAGGCGAGTTTGTACTTTTCGAAAACGGACTGCATCTCAAGGTGCTCCTGCCGCGGCGGGCTGCTGCGCGGCTCCGCGATTGACTTGCGGCAATGCGAGGTAAGGGGTTACGCCGCCCGGCTCGACAATGGTCTTGTCGGTCTGGCTCAAGACGCGCTCCATGGTTTCGTAATAGAGGCGCTGGCGCGTCACCTGCGGGGCGAGGCTGTATTGCACATAGACCTGATCGAAGGCCTCGGCCTCGCCCTGCGCCTGCGCAAGGATCTGCTGGGCATAGCCTTGTGCCTGATTGCGCGCGGCATCGGCATTCTGTTCGGCAACCGAAACGTCGCGGAAGGCATCAAGCACTTCGGCTGGCGGATCGGCCTTGTCGATTTCGACACCGAGCACCGTAACGCCTGCCTCATATTCGTCGAGTGCCAGCTGCATACGCTCGCGCACTGCGAGTTCGATTTCAGCGCGGCCCTGGCCCGAAAAGGTTTCGTTGAGCGTTTTCTCGGCAACCGTTGCACGCATGGCGGCTTCGGCGGCTTCGTTCACAGTTTCGATGGGATCGACCAGCTTGAATTTGAAGTCGGCCAGATCCTTGATGTTCCAGCGCACGATATAGGTGAGATCAACGAGGTTCTGATCACCTGTGAGGATCAGCTTCTGCTGCTGCGCGCCCGCCGGAATGCGCACGGAACGTACGCCCGAGACATTCTCGACTTCGACCGACTGGATCGGGAAGGGGAGAGTGAATTGCAGGCCCGGTCCGAGCGTGCGGCTGTAATTGCCGAGCGTCTTGACCACGGCGGCTTCGCGCGGCGCGATCTGGTGGACCATCGACACGAGCAGCGCCAGACCGACGAACCCGGCGATGATGACAGGCAGCCAGCTCTTGCCATTGGGGCGCCGCGGAATGCGGAAATTGGGCCCGCCCGGTCCGCCGCTGCGACGCGGACCTTCAGGCCCGCGGTTCTTGAACAGATCCTCTATTGTGGCCGAGCGGCGACCCTTGTCGCCTCTCTCGCCATCAACGCCGCCCGGCAACCAGGGGTTGCGCGGACCGCGCGGCTTGTCGCCATCGCCGCCGGGAGAACTTCCATCGCTGTCGCCGTTGCCGGACCCGTCCTCACCATTGCCACCATTGTTTCCGCCACTGCTTCCTTGGGGCTTCCCCCAGGGGTTGCGCTTTCCGGCCATCGCCAATGCGATCCTCTCGATAATCCCGCCTAAACGTTCCATGGTTCCTTCTATAGGGGGCGATTGCGCAAAAAACAGGGGAGAGATGCGAGATTTTCGCTGCACCTTGCCCGTCATACACGCTAGCAGGGCCGATATGAGCACTGAAAACGCGATCCGCGCAGCAATTCCGGAAAATATTGCCCCCATGGTTCGCTCGGTGAAAGCCGAGGGTGCGGTGGCCACAATCATTGCCGATGCGAGCGGCCTTGGCCGCTCTGCCGCCATGGAATTGCAGAAAGTGCTCGAACAATGCGTGGGCGCTGTCGAGGGCGTCGAACAGGTGCGCGTCGCGCTGATGGCCGACAAGCCGACACGCACGATCATCGCGGTCGGCTCGGGCAAGGGCGGCGTGGGCAAATCGACGTTGACTGCAAATCTCGCAGTCGCGCTCGGGCGGCAGGGGATCGCGGTGGGCGTGGTCGATGCCGATATCTACGGCCCTTCGCAGCCCACTTTGCTCGGCGCGAGCAACGAGAAGATCCGCGCCGAGGGCGAGACGCTCATTCCGACTACAGGCGTGCACGGGATCAAGCTGCTCTCCATGGGCCAGCTTGCCGAGCCGGGCCGCGCTTTGGCATGGCGCGGGCCGATGACGGGCAAGGCGCTTTCGCAACTGATCGAGGCCGATTGGGGCGAGACCGATCTGCTGCTGGTCGATCTGCCGCCGGGCACGGGCGATATCCAGATCACCATGCTCTCGAAATTCAAGCCCGCAGGTGCAGTGATCGTCTCGACGCCGCAGGATCTGGCGCTCATTGATGCCGCGCGCGCGATCGATTTGTTCCGGCAGGCAGAGGTGCCGATCATCGGGCTGGTGGAGAACATGGCGGGCTATCTGTGCCCGCATTGCGGCGAAGTCAGTGAGCCCTTCGGGCAGGGCGGAGCGCAGGCGGCGGCCGAAGCGATGGGCCTGCCGTTCCTGGGCCGTGTCCCACTGACCATTGAAATGCGGATCGCGAGCGATGCGGGCGAACCTCCGGCCGCGGCCGATGGTGTCGAAGGGCGCGCTTTTGCGGGGATCGCGGCGCAGATCGCCACTTTCATCAAGGCCCGCGCCGCATGAAACTGACCCGGCGCGGTGTCTTGACCGGCGCTGCGATCGGCGGCGGCGTGCTGGTTGCGTGGAATTTGATGCCGCGCAGCTATGATGCCCCGCTTTCGCCCGGTCAGGGCGAATTTGCCTTTGACGCCTGGCTCAAGATCGCCAGCGACGGGGTGGTGACAGTGGCAATGCCGCAGCTCGAAATGGGGCAAGGTGTCTCGACCCTGTTGCCGCAGATCGTGGCGCTCGAGCTGGGCGCGGATTGGCGGCAGATAGCGGTGGAACCAGCCCCGGTAAGCGGCGCCTATGTCAATTTGCCGCTCGCCGCGCATTGGGCGCCCTTGTGGCGGCCGCTGGTGCCCGAGCTGGCCAATGCACCGGATGACTACCTGCTCGAACGCTGGGCGCAGGCGAGCAGCTTCACCGCAACCGCTGCCGGAACCACGCTCGCCGCTTTCGAGCAATCCGCGCGCGAGGCGGGCGCTTCGGCGCGCGCGATGCTGGCCATGGCGGCAGCGGATCAATGGGACATCGATTGGGAGGAATGCGAAGCGGCCAGCGGCTTTATCGAGCATGAGGACAAGCGCGCCAGCTTTGCCGAGCTGGCAATGGCCGCCAGCCGATTCGATCCGCCCGATCCTGCGCCGCTGAGGCCCGAGCCGCCGCAGCAACGATCGCCGCAGATCGAGGGGCTGGAAGCCGAACTCGCGTTTCCGCGGCTCGATCTTCCGTCCAAGGTCGATGGCAGCCACATTTTTGCCGGCGATGTGCGCCTTCCCGGCATGCTGTTTGCCGCAATCCGCCATGGCCCGCATCTGGGCGCAGAGCCGGGCGCGCTCGATGAAACGCGCATCGCCGGCCAGCCCGGGCTGGTGCAATTGGTGCGCGGGCGCGATTGGGTCGCGGCATTGGGGGAGACATGGTGGGCGGCCGAACAGGCGCTGCAACGCCTCGCTCCGCCCTTTGGCGCAGAACGCCCGGTCAAGAGCAGCACCATTGCAAGCAGGCTCGATGAGGCCGTGCGCAGCGGCGACACTTTCCGGATTGCCGAGCTGGGCGAGGGCCTGAGCGAGGATTACGCGCCCGATTTCGCGCGCCGCTACGATATTGCCCCCGCGCTCCATGCAACGCTCGAGACAACCAGCGCGACCGCGCGTCTTGCTGATGGGCTGCTCGAATTGTGGTTGCCGAGCCAGGCGCCCGAGGCCGCGCGCGCGGCGGCGGCAAAGGCGCTGGGCATGGCGCCTTCCGAGGCGGTGCTTTATCCCGTGGCAGCAGGCGGCAGTTTCGACCGGCGGCTCGATCATCGCATCGCCATTCAGGTGGCCTTGCTCGCGCGCGAGGCCGGGCGGCCGGTGCAATTGACCTGGTCACGCATGGAAGAACATACCGCCAGCTATCCGCGCGCGCCCGCCGCTTGCCTCATGGGCGCAGTGCTAGGCAGCGAAGGCGCGATCCAGCAATTGCGCATGCGCATCGCCAGCCCGCCTTTCATGCGCGAGTTCGGCCACCGCCTGTTCGACAATCATACCGCCGCCTCGGCGATCGAAGCGGCCAGCGGCGCGCAGGATGCGATGGCGGTAAGCGGCGGATTGATCTCCTATGCTTTTCGGCGTGCCACGCTGGAACATGTGCCTGTGAGCCTCGATCTGCCGACCGGCCCCATGCGCGGGCAAGCCGATGGTATGACCTGTTTCATGCGCGAATGCTTTCTCGACGAGATCGCCGCCGAGCATCAGCGAGAGCCGATGTCCTATCGCATCGCCATGCTGGGCAAGGATGTGGCGCTTGCCACTTGCCTGCAGGAAGCTGCGCGGCTTGCGCAATGGGATGGCGGCAGGCCCGGCACCAGTCAGGGCATTGCCTGCCACCGCATGAATCTGGGCAGGGCGAGCGGGCGCATTGCCCTCGTGGCGCAGGCAGGCGCGGGCGAAGGCGGCATCCAGGTCGCGCGCCTGTCAGCCTGCGTGAATATCGGGCGCGTGGTCAACCGCGACATCGCGCTGCAACAGATCGAGGGCGGGCTGCTTTACGGCATGGCGCTCGCGCTGGGTTCAAGCACCGATTATGCCGATGGCCGCCCGACGAACGAGAGGCTTCAGGCCCTTGCACTCCCGCGTCTCGCCACAGTGCCTGCCATTGAAATCACGCTGCTGGACAGCGATGATCCGCCTTTCGATCCGGGCGAAATCGGTGTGCCGCCAGTCGCGCCTGCCATCGCCAATGCGTATTTTAGCGCAACAGGCCGTCGCCTCCGCCGCCTTCCGCTGCTATCGGCCGGTTGATGACCTGGACTGAGCAACGGCTTCCCGCCGACCATCCTCCCGTAGAAAGCGGGAAAATCGGCGTTCTGCTGGTGAACTTGGGCACGCCTGACGGGCCTGATGCGGCCTCGGTGCGCCGCTATCTGTCCGAATTCCTGTCCGACAAGCGCGTGATCGAAATCCCGCAGTTCCTGTGGCAGATCATCCTGCGCGGGGTGATCCTCAATACCCGCCCCCGCAAGAGCGCCGAAGCCTATGCCAAGGTCTGGACCGAGAAGGGCTCGCCGCTTGCCGCGATCACGGCCGAGCAGGCGGAGAAGCTGGCGGTGCGGCTTGGCGAGGGGGTGCATGTCGAATGGGCGATGCGCTATGGCAATCCCTCGATGGCGTCCAAGCTCGACAAGCTGAAGGCAGCGGGCTGCGAGCGCATTGTGCTTGCCCCCATGTATCCGCAATATTGCGGCGCGACGACGGCAAGCGTGGTCGACAAGGCGAATGACTGGCTGCGCGAACAACGCTGGCAGCCGGTGATGCGTACGCTGGCGCCCTATCATGACGATGCAGCCTATATCGCCGCGCTCGCCAAGGATATCGGCGCTCAGCTCGATGCGCTTCCCTTCGTGCCCGAGACGCTGCTGCTGAGCTTCCACGGGATGCCGCTGCGGACCCTGTTCAAGGGCGATCCCTATCATTGCCAGTGCAACAAGACCGCGCGGCTGCTGGGCGAGGCCTTGAACCGTCCCGGCCTCAGGCTGGTGACGAGTTTCCAGAGCCGGTTCGGCAATGCCAAATGGCTCGAACCGGCAACCGATGCGATGATCGCGGCCGAGGCGAAAGCGGGCACCAAGCGGCTTGCAATTGCTGCGCCGGGCTTTTCCGCCGATTGCCTTGAAACGCTCGAAGAGCTGGCCATTCAGGGCGCGGAACAGTTCGAGGAGGAAGGCGGAGAAGAATTTGCCGCGCTCGCTTGCCTCAATGCCGGCGACACCGGCATGGATCTGATCGAAGGGCTGATGCGGCGCGAACTTGCCGGCTGGATTTAGAAATCCACTGCCCTAAAAATCTATTGCAATGCCTTTGTGAACCCAGTCGCCATAGCGCGTCGGGCTGAGCTCCTCGTCCACGCGGGCCTCCTTGGGCGCAGGCGGCGCATCATTGGTCCAGTGGGGCGGCTTGGTGAAGCCGTGCGGGCGTTTCGTTGCGCGTTCCATGATGCCTCCAAGATGGACCCTCTGGCGCTCTTGTGCAACTGGCCCTAGGGCCATGGCGATGGCCAACCCACCCGGATTTCATGCCCGCCGCGCCGCTTTGCGCTTGCTCGATGCCGTGCTTCACCGCGGCGAGACGCTCGAGAAGGCGGGCGGGGGTGCGCTGGGCGGCGTGCCCGATCTTGCCGACAAGGCGCTGGCCCGCGCGATTGCGGGCGAGGCGCTGCGCTGGCTGACCGATCTCGACGCGCTGATCGACAGCGCCACGCGCCAGCCGCTGCCCGGCGATGCCAAGGTGCGTAGCGTGTTGCGGCTGATGCTCGCACAGGCCTTGCGGCTCGATACCCCGCCTCATGCGGTGATCGCGACGGCTCTGCCTTTGCTCGCGGGCGGTCCGCGGCGGCTGGCGCATGGGGTTTTTTCCAATCTGATGAAGCGCGGCGCGAGCTTGCCTGCCGTGCCCACGCTGCCGCCTGCGGTTGCCGCGCGTTGGGGCGATGCCGCGCCGCAGATCGCCAGCGGTCTCGCCGTCCCGCCGCCGCTCGATCTTGCCT
>DAIQNS010000032.1:0-9965 GCA_036788315.1 Alteraurantiacibacter sp.
CGCGCCCGACGACCCGGAGAAATTCCGTCGCAAGGGCGAGGAGAAATTCGTCCAGCCCGGCACCAATCCGGGCAAGGCGGTTCATCTGATGAGCATCCATGCCGAAAAGGGCATGCAATGCGCGGATTGCCATTATTCGCAGGACAGCCACGGCAATGGCCTGATCTACGGCGAAGTTGCCAATGCCATCGAGATCGGCTGCAAGGATTGCCACGGGACGGCGGATGCTTTCCCGACGCTGCGCACCTCCGGCCCCGCCGCGCCGCCCGAGGGGCATGACCTCACGCTCATCCGCAATCCCGATGGCCGCCGCCGCTTCGAATGGGTCGAAGCCGATGACGGTCGCCGCCAGCTGATCCAGCGCTCGATTGTCGATCCCAAGCTCGAATGGGTCGTGAGCCTGACCAAGGACAGCGTCGATCCCGAAGCGCCCGAATTCAACGCCAAATCCGCGCGCGCCAAGCTGATGAGCAAGGCAGGCGCAGAAACCGGCAAATTCGAATTCGGCCCCGGCATCGCGCCCGATGAACGCGCGCATGGCGAGACCGAAATGGCCTGCTTCACCTGCCATCTGTCCTGGACCACGAGTTGCGGCGGATGCCATCTGCCGATCGAGGCGAACTGGCAAAGCGAAGTGCACCGTTACGACGGCGAGACGACACGCAATTTCGCGACCTACAATCCGCAGGTTGCGCGCGACGAGATGTTCCAGCTTGGCCGCCATCAGACCACCAAGGGCAACCAGATCGCGCCGGTCCGCTCGACCTCGGCGCTGGTCCTTTCCTCAACGAACATCAACCGCGAGCGCATTTATGTGCAGCAGCCCCCGATCAGCGCGGTCGGCTTTTCATCGCAGGCCTTCGCCCCGCATTTCCCGCATACCGTGCGCCTGACCGAGACCAAGGCCTGCTCGGACTGCCACCTCTCCGAGGCTGAAGACAATAATGCGGTAATGGCGCAGCTCATGCTGCTCGGCACCAATTTCGTCAATTTTGTCGGCATGCATGCCTGGACCGGGCTCGAAGGCGGGTTCGAGGCGGTGCGCGTCACCGAGTATGACGAGCCGCAGGCGGTGCTCGGTTCCTACCTCCACCGCTATTCCTACCCCGATTATTACCGTCAGCATGTCGAGGACAATGGCCGCGAATTGAAGAACTGGACGCGCGGCGTGTTCTTCGACGCCAATCTGTCGGGCGAAACCAAGCCGGTGGAAGAGTTCGCCAATGTCCATGAGGGCACAAGCGACCGCGTGGGCTGCCTCCAGATGCGCGGCGAATATATGTTCGTGGCTGAGGGCAAAGGCGGTTTCCGCGTCTATGACATTGCCAGCATCGCCAACAAGGGTTTCTCCGAGAGGATCATCACCGCGCCGTTTTCCCCCTTGGGTCATGATACGCATGTGAAGAGCGCAAATGCGACCTGCATGGCGCTCGCCACCAATCAGCCGATTGCCCCCACCCGCAACACGCAGGCAATGCGCGAGATGAACCAGGAGCAGGACTTTCTGCCGGTCTACAATTACGCGGTCATCACCGATGCCGTGGAGGGGCTGATCCTCGTCAACGTGAACACGCTGGCCGATGGCGAGTTTCGCAACAATCATCTGCGCCGCAAGGCCTTTGATGGCGGTGCGACCGCATGGAACCCCGATGGCGTGCTGACCGGTGCGCGCCATATCCATCTCGCCGGCGAGATTGCCTATATCACTGCCGATGCGGGGCTTGTGGTGGTCGATCTGGCAAGCCCTGCGCGGCCCCGCGTAACGGCGGTGCGAGCGCTCAACGATGCGCGCGCCTCAGCCATCCAGTTCCGTTATCTTTGGGTCACCGACGAGGATGGCGTGAAGCTGTTCGATGTGACCGACCTGCGCAATCCCATTGCCCGGCCCGAAGGCAGCGTGCGCCTCGCCAATGCGCAGCGGCTCTATATTGCGCGCACCTATGCCTATGTCGCGGGCAAGCACGACGGACTGGTGATCCTCGATGTGACGCGGCCGCTCGCACCGGTGATCTACGCGAAGGAAACGCTCGGCGGCACGATGGACGATGTCGAGGATGTGATTGTCGGATCGACCAATGCCACGCTGTTTGCCTATGTCGCCGACGGGGTGAACGGGATGAAAGTGTTGCAATTGACCGCGCCCGACACGCAGCCCAATTTCTACGGGTTCTCGCCTGCGCCCAAGCCGCAAATGGTCGCCTGGGCGCGCACCAAATCGCCCGCGATTTCGCTGTCCAAGGGCCTTGACCGTGACCGCGCGGTGGATGAGACCGGCGGGCAGATGGCCGTGTTCGGTCGCCTCGGCTCGCGCCCGTTCACAAGGGCAGAGATGGAGCGGTTGTTCCTCACCAGCGCAGGTGCGCCCTACAAGGTCAGCGACAAGCCCGATATGACCGCTTGGGTTCCGGGCACAGGGCCGCTGATGGCGCGGCGGTAGACCGGCAGAAAGGTCCAAGCCCAGCTCGTTCAGCGATGATTGAGCAGCCTGCCCGCATGCGCTGCGGCCAGCAGAACCCCGCCGATGACCGTAGGGATCGTCTCGCCGATGCGCGTGCCATCGAGCAGCAGCGCGCCTGAAATCAGCATCAGGCCAGAAATCGCAGGCACCACGAAGCGCGGCCTTCGCGCATCGGGCGCAAAAGCCAGAACACTCGCCGAGGCCGCGATCGCGCATGCTGCCAGCAGCCAGTGCACCCATTCCGCATCAGCGATAAGCGCAAGGAACGGCAGCGCCACAATCAACACCGGCAAAGCCAGGCAATGCACGATGCACAAGGTGCTGAGCGCAATTGAGGCACTGTCGAGCCTCCTTACAGTCTGCATGTCAATGCTCCTCCGGCGGGTTGAGAACGAGCACAAGGCGCTTCTCGCCGGTATGGCTGATCGGCGGCGAGCGATGGATTGCTGGGGTATCGGTCGCCAGTCTTCCCTTGAAAATTCCCACATCCCCGGTGCCCAGCGAATGTATCCGCACTGGCTCCTCGCCTTGCTTCACGCGGACGGCATCGCAGCTATCGATCCATTGCGTCCCGCTGCCGGCATAAGTGGTGATCAGGCGCGCAGCCACATAATCGGCATGCCATTTGCGGCACGCATCGCCAGTGACGATTTCCATCCGAAGCGTGATCGCCTGAAGCTTGCAAAGGCGGGCAAATATGCCTGCAAGCTGAGCCGCATCGGCCACGAGAAGCTTGCGAGCGGATCCTTGGGGATAGCCCGCGTCGTCCATCGCACACTCCAGTTGGCGGGGCAGCGCAGCCAATCGTGCTGTGAAGCGGATTTCGCCCGCGGCAACATCGAGGAATGCGGCAAGATCGGGGAAAGGCGCGCGCTGCCAGATCGCGAGATTGCAATCAGGCTGCACAATAGCGTCAAGAATATCAGGCGATAGCGATGGAGATGCCGCAATGGCCATGGGCGCGAGCAGGGTCTGTGACATGATTTCTCTTCGCTATGTGATAATATAACATAGCCGATAGGATGCATTGCCCGTTCACGCAAGTTCGCGTGTGCAAATCCGCTGCGCGTCAGCCGGTGGCCTTCTCCGCTTCCATTTCGCGGATCATCGGTTGCAGATGCGGGCCATAGTAAGCCAGCACTTCCCAATCGCTCACCCGCTCGTAATGGCTCACCAGCTTGCCATTGTTCCAGAAATGCAGCGCGTAAGTTGCAGGCTCTGTGGTGATGAGCGCGCGGCTGTCAGGCTTGTTCGCATCAATCGGGCGCAAATCCATCGAGACGAGCGGCGCGACAGACGGAGTGACGCTCACCGGAATGCCGCAAAAGCTACCGTTCAATTGCCGGTGCAGATGGCCGCAATGGATCGCCTGGACCTGGGTTTCAAAGCCACTCAAGGCCGTCGCGAGATTGCCCAGCCACGTCTCGCTTTCGTCCGGGTCCATCCATGCGATGCCTGATACGATCGGGGGGTGGTGCATGAAGATCACCGTCGGCATGCCCGCACTGTCCGCCAGCACACCGCGCAACCAGTCGCGCCGCCTTTCGCAAAACGCGCCGCCGTGGCGCCCCGGCTCCATCGTGTCGAGCGCGATGATCAACAGCCCATCCTGCTCGAGTGCATATTGGACAAAGCCGTCATTTGTTGGCGTGCCGGGAAAAGCCTTCAGCAATTCCTCGCGTGTGTCATGATTGCCCACCAGCGGGTAGACCGGGAACGGGCATTGCGCGAGCCAGTGCGCGGTCTTGAGGAAGGAATCCTCATCGCCGCGATCGGTGATATCGCCTGTCACCATCAGCATATCGGGCGTGTTGGGCTGTTCCAGAAGCCGCTCGAGCGTAGTCCGGAAGCGCAGCCGGTTCAGCTCTTCAGGCCGCGCCTTGGGGTCAAATCCGATATGGATATCCGTCATTTGAGCGATGATCATCGCGGCTTGTGCCTCCCTGGCTATGGCCTTCTTTCGGGCCTTTTCATGAATATTCGCTTCACCGCACGCGTTTGGCAAGCTTCGGCGGGGCAGCAGCTGGTCCGGAGCGGGGATGATAGGAGTGGCACATGGCGCAGTTTGAAGGCACTTCGGCCTCCAGCGCGGCCTCGCCCTCATGGCAGTCCCGGCAGCTTGCAAGATCAGGCATAAGCAGATCGCTCGCGCGCTTCGAGCTTTCGGCTGCATGGCAGGAAGTGCAATCCTCTTCCTTGTGCGCTTCGTGATCGAACCAGCCCTTGAGGAAGAAGCGTTGGGTTTGCACCACCTCCTCGACATCGAGTCCACCGCCTGCGGCGGGATAGTGGCATTCCCCGCACATGCCATCGGGCGCCAGCGCGGCGCGCGTCAGCCTACCGGGCATCGCGCGGCCGAAATTGCTGTAATACAGGCCGCCTTGCGCAAATTCGCCGGGGCGGCGGCGGCCGGTGTTGACAGGCATGCGGCGCGAACGGTCCGCAGCCAGCAGATCAGCCTGCATCTCGGCCACATTGCCATGACGAAGCGAGCGGAAGGTTGAGCCCACCTTGTCATAGACAAGGCTATGACAATCCTCACAGGCTTGCTCCATATTGACCGGCTGGAATGAGACGCCATCGGACTCCTCCTCATGGCATGATGCGCAATCGAGCGCGCGCACGCGCGGATCGAGGCGCGAGGCCATCCGCGCAACGCCATTGGTGGTCGAAAGATGCATGTCATGGGGGAATTTCAGCCCGCCGAAATTGCGCGGATTGTCATCGAGCGAAATGCGCTCAGGCCTGGCCCCGCGCGCAGGGATCACCAGCGCCTTGAACTCGGGGTGCGCCGTGCCGAAATCGGCGGCATTGCCCAGTGTGGTATCGGTCAGCCTGGTATCGAGCGTTTCATGACAATCGGCGCAGAATTGCTGCGCGGGCGGCTGCATGCGCGTCTTGCCCTCGTGCTCGGTGTGGCAATCGGTGCACGCGCCCGGCCCCGGCTTGCCGAAAGCATGCGCGATTTGCCACAAGGCCGCCTCGCCTGCGCCATGCGGCGCGCGCCCATCAGCCATGCGCGAAGGCCTGGCATGATCTTCAAGCTCGCCGTGGCAGACAATGCAGGTCTCATCGCGCACCGCCACGAATGGCTCGGTGTGGCACGCCTCGCAATTGTCTTCGAGGCCATGATGGGTGAAGGACAAGGGGCCGGTGCTCCAGCTGGCATCCATCAGCACAGTGCCCGGCACCTTGATATCGGGTTCGACATCGGGGCGGGTCAGATGCGTGAAGATCGGGATCGCAAGGAACGCCGCAAGGATTCCGAGCGCCGCAATCCAGCTGACCGCCCTGCGGCTGGGCATTGCGCCTTCAAGGCCAAAGCCGCGCAATTTGTCCCTAACTTCGCCGGCATCGCGCGACACGGCAAGCTGCGTGATGGTCGGCTTGCCGGCCGCGCTCCAGTCGATCGACAGGCGATACGAACCGATCTCGAATTCTGCCGGACGGCCCGGATCGATCGTTGCCTCGCGCACATTGCGGCCATCATGGCGGAAGCCGAGCGTGCTGACCGCTTCGGCCCTGAGCGCGCCATTGGATTGCGGAACAAGCACAAGGTGCTGCTGCTCGACCGCGAGATCAGGCAGGTGAATGGCGTTTTCGCTCGCGCGGCCGATGGTCAGCCGCGCGCTCGACACTTCGCGCTCGCGGACAATCTCGCGGCCTGTGGCAGTGAAGTCGATTGTGCGGATCGTAAAGTCCATCGCGCCGCTCACCAGTAATAGAAGACGCTGATGATATGTGCAGCAAGAGCCGCAATCAGCGCGATGGTGACAGGGATGTGGATGTAGAGCCAGATATCGAGCAGCGCGCGCAGGCGCATCTGCCCGCGGATCTGCTCAAGCTGCGCGCGGCGCTTGCGCAGCAGTTTGACCACTTTCTCGCCTGTCTCGCCGTGCAAGCCGGAACTGTCCGGCGCCAGCCCGGCGAGCGCCCGATTGGTGCGGCAGCGCGGATATTTGCCCGTGATCCGCGCGACAAGGCCAAATCCGAAGGGATCCTGCTCGAGCGCTGCGATGACCAGATCGCTGTCGCTGCGCTCCAATGGCTGCGCGGCGCTTTCCAGTTGGCGGTCGGTCGCGCCAAGTGCTTCGAGCATCTGCGCCTTGGTCATCTGGTTGCGGTTGGCGCTGATTTTCTCGGGCAGGGTCGCATAGACGATAATGCCGTAAATTCCCGAAATGATCACGAACATCATCAATACATAGGCGAGCGTATGAACATTCCAGCCCAGCTGGAATCCGGTGTGCAAGGTGCCGATCACGATCAGCGCCAGCCCCAGATAGACATGCGCCGAAGTCCACGCCTTGAGGCTCCAGCGGCCTTCGGTAATCCGCCGTTTGCGCACGCCCAGCAGCGAAAGCCACACGATCAGCAGCGCCCCGATCGTACCCAGCGTATAGCCATACCAGCTGCCGCCATTATGGCGCGGCTCGACATCGATGAGCGCATAGCCAAGTGCGCTCACCACCATCAGCAACAGCGCGATCTTGAGCCAGCGAAAGCCGCGATGCTTGAGGAAGCTGACATGATCGCTGTCGCGCCGGGCTTCCGCGCGCGCGAAGTCCTGCTGCGAGCGGGTCGCCATTATTCGACATCCTCGGTCAGCTTGGTGACGGTGAGGAACTTGTCGGGCGAAACGCGGATCGCCGCGCCCGTGGGGCATGCGCGCACGCAGGCCGGGCCGCCTTCAATCCCTGAACACATATCGCATTTGATCGCCACCTTGGGCGCATCCCCGCCCTTGGCCTCGATCGCTTTCTTGCGCCACGAATAGCTTGCCTCGCCCGGCCCCGGCCCCTTGCCGAACAGGAGCCAGCTGAAGAGGCTCGGCTTGGGCGGCGGCTTGGCGTCCATGCGTATCACGCCGTAAGGGCAGTTGCGCTGGCAATTGCCGCAGCCAATGCAGGTCTCGTTGATGAAGACTTCGCCATCCGGGCCGCGCTGGATCGCATTGGGCGGGCAATCGGCCATGCAATGCGGATGTTCGCAGTGCCGGCACGAAGTAGGCACGTGCAGATGCGCATAGGAGCGCCCCGCTTCCCGGTCGAGCCGCGAAAGCCCCTCATGGCTATCGGCACAGGCGCGCTCGCAATTGTCGCAGGCCACGCACAGCTTCTCGTCGATTAGCAGAACATCAGTCGCCTCGCCAATGCCATTGTCGACAAGGAATTGCGCGGTTTGCGAGAACATGTCGGCGGCCGAGCCGAAGCTGTCCTTGCGCGCTTCGATAAAGGCGTTGGTCTCGCGCCGCCCGGCCATCTCGCTGAGCAGTTTTTCGCGCAGCGCCGGATTGGCATCGAGCACGCGGGTGAAGGCCTCGCCCGGAAAGCGCACCACTTCGGTCTTGATCGCCGCCTTGACCGTGGCGCTGCGCTTCGAACCGTCGATCACCGCCATTTCGCCCACATAGGAGCCCGCAGGCAGATAGGAGAGGAACACCGGATGCCCGCCGATGTTCTTTTCCACGATCATCGAGCCGCGGCGGATGATGTAGATATCCTTGTCGTCCGCGCCTTCCTCTATCAGCACCTTGCCTGCTGAAATGGCGATGACTTCGCCGGTTTCGACAAGTTCAGCCACATCCTGCTTGGTGAGGCCCGATCGGAACATCTGCAGCAATTGCCGCTCGACCGTGATCCGGTTCACCGCGCGACCCGCGCTGGGCACAGTGGCGATCAGCTTGAGCGCGGCAGTGCGCGAGAGTTCGATCACCACCAGCGCCTCTGCCGCGCGCACGGTCGCCCCGCGCCGTCGCCCGGAAATCAACCCGACCTCGCCAAAGATCGAACCTTGCTCAATCGGCACCGTGACCGAGGGATCATCGGGATTGACCTCGACCAGCACCGAGCCTTGCGCGATCGTGAACATCGAGGAGCCCGGCTCGTTGCGCGTGAACACCACTTCGCCCGGCTCGAAATAGCGGGGTTTGGAATCGAGCAGCAGTTCGCGCAATTGCAGCGGCGAGAGTTCCTCGAAGATGACAATATTCCGCCCGAATACCTCGAGCCAGTCCTCGACTGATCGGTTACCCGGCAGCCCGGCCAGCTTCTCTTCGAGGATCGGCTGGTCGGCGGGCTTGAGATCGCGGTTCCCGGCGAGGAATTCGATCACGTCATAGCCCTGGTTCATGCAGTGCTTGATCAACGGATAGCCCGCCAGCGCGCCAATCACATGGACACCGGCCTTGGTCGTCTCGAAAGTCGGCGTCAGCGCGGGGAAGGCATCGCGCTCGGCACTGGTAAACTCGATGCCGATGCCTTCCACAAAGCCACGCGGCGGCTGCGAGCCGGTGCGTGCAATGATGCGGTCGCAGCGTATCGTCTCCTGCCCGTCGCGCGTGTTCAGCACCATTTCTCCAGCGCGCACTTCGGCCGGTTCTGTTTCCCGCCGCACGATCATGCGGCCATCGGCTTCAGCCTCTTCGAGCAGTTTTACATTCGCGGCCTTGGCGCGGGCAAAGCTGTCGCCGCGGTTGAGTATTGTAACGGTGTTGTTCTGCGCGGCATCGGCGGCAAGGCCAAGCGCGTTCTCGATCCCCGCATCGCCTGAGCCCACCACGGTGATGTGCTCGTCGAAATATTCGCCCGGATCATCGAGCTGATACTGGATATGCGGCAAATCTGCGCCCGGGACGCGCATCTTGTTGGGGTTGCCCTGCGTTCCGATGGCAAGAATCACATGCGTTGCAGCGAGCTTGTCGCCGCCTTTCAGTTCCAGCGTGAAATTGCCGAGCTCGCCGCTAATCGCGGTAACTTCGGCATTGTAGCGAACATTGACGCGGCGCTCCTCGATCTGGCGGTTCCAGGTGTCGAGAATGAATTCGCGCTTGCCGGCATCAAAATCCAGATCCGCGCGCAGCACCAGATTGCTGGGCGTCGCCATGACATGCTTGCCCTTCTGGTATTTGAAAATCGTATCGGAGAGATGATCGGTCTTTTCGATCAGGACATGCTTCATGCCTCGCGCCGCAGCATGCGCCGCCGCGCTCAGGCCAGCGGGGCCCGATCCGACGATTGCGACATCAACCTGGTCTACCCCAGCAGCCATAGACCCCCCTGTCCTTTGCCTTTATGCCACAATTATTCGCGATGGAAACAGCTTGAGGCAATTTCTCTTGGCGCTAGTTTGCTCGTGAACAGGCGGACAGCGAGACTGCAGGGCCAATCGAAGCCCAGTTTATCAGACCCCGGGGGGAAGCATGCAGGTGAACAAGAGTTTGGTGATTGCCCTTGCAGCGCTCGGCGTGCTCGGCGCGGCGATCGGCTGGCGCGTGCTGGGCGAAGCGGACGAAACGCCCGAGACCGCGCTTGCCGATGGCAGCGAGGCATCCTTGCTCGAAAGCCTGGAAGCAGATGCCCGCGCCAATCCCGATGATGCCATCAAGTGGCAGGAGTTCGCCTTTGCCCTGTTCACGGTCGGCGAATATGCCCGCGCAGCCGAGGCTTACGAGCGCGCGATTGCGGCCGATCCGCAGAGCGCAACCTTGTGGGCGGCACTCGGCGAA
>DAIQNS010000032.1:9975-13379 GCA_036788315.1 Alteraurantiacibacter sp.
GAAGCGCGGGTCATGGCCAGCGAGAGCGATCCGCTTCCTCCGCCAGCACTCGAAGCTTTCGAGAAAGCTCTGGCACTCGATGCAAGCGAGCCCAGGGCGCGCTATTTCATGGCGGTGAAACGGGATCTGGCCAAGGATCATGAGGGCGCCATCAGCGACTGGCTGGCGCTGCTTGCCGATACGCCGCCGGGTGCGCCGTGGGAAACCAATCTGGTGCGCACCATCCAGCAAGTCGGCGCGATCAACCAGATCGAGGTGGAAAGCCGTATTGCGCAGGCAGCGGGCACGCGCGATCTGCTCCCCCCCGAAGCCATGGCCAGCGGCGCACAGGCGCAGCGCGGCCCAAGCCAGGAACAAATGGCCGCCGCCGCCGCGCTCTCGCCCAGCCAGCAGCAGGAAATGGCCGAAGGCATGGTCGCGCGACTCGCCGCGCGGCTCGAAAACGAACCGCAGGATGTCGCAGGCTGGATCATGCTGATGCGCAGCCATCAGCAGCTTGGCCGAACAGGCGAAGCGCGCCGCACAAGGGACCGCGCGATTTCCGCCAATCCGCAGGCACAAGCGCAGATCAGCGAGGCTGCACAAACGCTCGGAATCCGGTAGCCCGTTAGAAATACTAGGCAAGAGCGGTAGACTCCTTAGCCCGGCTGGCTCATAACGGCGGCAAAACATGGGGTCGTACGTTCAATCTGGGGGGAATCGAACGCATGGCGCATGCGCTTTGTAGCAATATTTTCGTTGGCACGCGGCAGGTCGGCAGAATCCGGGACACTGCGCGCTTGCGGCTCACAGGCGGCCTCATTTCCGGCATTACGCTCGCGCTTGCCGCACCTGCACTGGCGCAAACGGCTGCGCCCCCGACACGCGGCGAACTGACGCCGCCAGCTCCGATCATCAATAACCGCGATGGACCGACGCTGACGGTCGACGGCCAGATGGAGCGCCGCCCCTGTGCGCTCGACGATCCGCAATATTCCGATGTCACCGTCACGCTCGACAATGTCCGCTATGTCGGCGGCGAGCGGGCCAGCGATGTCGCGCTTGCAGCCGCGCATGAAGGCTATCTCGGCCGTCCTCTGCCGATCCGTGCTCTGTGCGACATTCGCGACCGCGCCGCCGCACTGCTCGATCAGGCCGGCTATCTTGCA
Organism: Alteraurantiacibacter sp.; assembly: GCA_036788315.1. Classification (GTDB taxonomy): domain Bacteria; phylum Pseudomonadota; class Alphaproteobacteria; order Sphingomonadales; family Sphingomonadaceae; genus Alteraurantiacibacter. The sequence goes on from DAIQNS010000032.1 coordinate 11,124, forward strand.
GCCGTGGAAATTCCGCCGCAAAACCTGAGCACAGGCAGCGCGGAAATGCGCGTTGTGCTGGGCCGTCTGGTCGCGGTGCGCGCCCGGGGCGATACGCGTGGCAGCGAGAAATTGCTGGCGAGCTATCTGAGTAAGCTGACCGGGCAAGACGTGTTCAATGTCAATGATGCCGAACGCTATCTGCTGCTCGCCAATGATGTGCCCGGGACACAGGTGCGCCTGTCGCTGCGCCCGGCAGCCAATGGCCAGCCCGGCGATCTGATCGGCGAGATTGCCGTGCTGCGGCAAGGCGCGGTGATCGATCTCAGCTTGCAGAATTATGGCAGCCGCGCGCTTGGCCGCATTGGTGGTTCGGTGCGCGCCGAAGCCTATGGCCTGCTGGGCGCGGGCGACCGCACCAGCATTACCGGTTTTGCCACCAGCGATTTCGATGAACAGCAGACGCTGCAGCTCGCGCACGAATTGCGCGTGGGCGGCGAAGGGCTGACGCTCGGCGGGCAATTGACGCTGGGCTGGACGCAACCGTCGGCAGTGCCCGGCTTTACTGTGGAATCCGAGACGATCTATGGCACGCTCGAGGCGCGCTACCCTTTCCTGCGCACGCAGGAAGCTTCGGTCTGGGGTAGCTTCGGCATCGATATCGTCGATCAGGATGTCGAGGTGAACAATTTTGCGCTGACCCGTGACCGGGTGCGCACAGCCTATGCACGCGCGGATTTCCTCCTGCTCGATGATGACAGTATCGCCCGGCACGCAGGCTATTCGCTGTTCGAGCCAAAGGCGCGGCTGGCAGGTTCTGTGGAACTCCGCCAGGGCCTGGGAATTCTCGGCGCGGCTGATGATTGCCGCACGGATGTGCTGGCCTGCCTTGTCGGCGGCGCTGTTCCGCCGAGCCGGATCGAGCAGGACCCCACCCCATTGTTCCTGCGCGGCAATCTAACCGGCGAATACCGCCCCGTGCCGCTCATCGCGCTGTCCTTCGATCTCGAAGCGCAAGTCAGCGGCGCGCCCTTGTCGGGCTTTGAAGAGTTTGCCGCAGGCAATTTCGGGATCGGCCGCGGCTACGATCCGGGCGCGCTGCTCGGCGATTCCGGCGTCGGCGTGAGGCTTGAGGCAAGCTATGGCTCGCTGCGTCCAGTCGGCCCGCGCGATCTTGCCGTGCAGCCCTATCTCTTCACCGACATTGCCACCGCCTCCAACGAGGATCCCAGCGCCGCTCTGCTGGGGCGCGACCAATTGTGGTCGGTCGGCGGGGGGCTGCGTTATTTGCGCGGCAACAATGTGCAAGGTGATCTGACGCTGGCCGTGCCCGTCGAGCGCACCGATCGGCAAGCCGAGAAGGGCGATGTGCGCCTGCTCTTCACGCTCACCACCCGCCTGCTTCCGTGGAGTTTCTGATATGACCGCCCGCACCCCAGAAAGCCCTTTGTTGCAAGCTTCACCTTTGATGTCACTGCGCTGGGCCGGGAGATCATCGCTCCCGCGTAGCTGCGCTCCGGCGGCGCTGGCGATTGCCGCTGCTGCGCTTCCCCATGGCGAGGCGCAGGCGCAGGCTTTTCAGGCGATACCGGTGTTCCAGCAAGGTGTTTCGATCGACAGTTCGGTAGTGGGCCAGCACACTATCACGGTCGGAGGGTTTGACGGCGTAATCGATTGGGAGCCGATCCTCGATCAGAGCGGCCTGCCGCTCACATTCCTTCCCGGCGGACACACCGCCACCTTCAACAATACGCAGGGCGCGGATTTTGCTGTGCTCAACCGCATCCTTGGAACCAGCGGTTTCTCTCCGGCGGTGTTCGAAGGGCTGGTGAGATCGCGGATCATCGATAGTGCGGGCAATTCCGTGCCCGGCGGCTTCGTCGCGTTTTATTCGCCCACCGGCATTCTGGTCGGCTCCACCGGGCAGTTCGATGTCGGGCGCTTGCTGCTGACGACGAACGCGGCGGACGCGACCAATTTTGCCGCTTTCGCGCAAGGCACGGCACCGTTGGAACTGTCGGGCAGCAGCGGCGTGATGATCGACATCCAGTCGGGCGCGAGCATCACCGCCGATCAACCAAACAGCTTTGTCATCGCCTCTGCGCCCAGCATCGCCATGGGCGGCGATGTGTCGGTCAACGGCTCTGTGGCCTACGTCGCGGCTCGTCAGGTGCGCATGGCGCATTCCTCGGGCCTGTTCGATATCAACATATTCGTCGGCACCGATGTTCCTGTGGCGATCGAACACACCGGTTCGACCGGCGGAGTATCGAGCAC